>NZ_BDJK01000003.1 GCF_001950255.1 Carboxydothermus pertinax | reverse complement strand
TACCTGGCCTTGGTCCAGTTATCTGCGCCGGTATTATTGCTGAAATTGGTGATATCCACCGTTTCCCTAATGATTCAGCTTTAGCTAAATTTGCCGGCTTAACTTGGCGTGAGCATCAGTCTGGTGAATTTGAAGCTGATACTACGCCACTTACTAAAACCGGTAACGCTTATTTGCGTTATTACTTAATTCAGGCTGCTAATTCTGTTCGTCAGTACGAGCCTGAATACCGTGAGTTCTACTCCCGTAAATTCCGGGAAAGCAAAACTCACTATCATCGCCGGGCTTTAGTCCTTACCGCACGTAAATTAGTGCGTATGGTTGATGCTCTGCTGCGCAGCAACCAACTCTATCTGCCCAAGGGGCAAAGGAGGAATCTTGCTTAATATTTTTTAAATCCTAATTTCCATTTTTGTTGCTTGTTTCCATATTGCTTGGATTCAGGACGGTTTTCTATTGCCTTTTTTAAGTCTTAACTTCGAAAATTTTTGACCTCATGGTCTTGACATATTACCGTAGGTCTTAATTTTAATATACCAACAAAAAATCCGCTTCCCGGTAAGGTTAGCGGATTATAAACAACAAAACTTTCTATCCCCTCCCTTCGCCGCGAAGGTAAGAAAGAGTAACTCCAACGGGCAGGTTTCCTGGCTTCCGGCTCATCACCTCTTTTAGCCTTCCCATCCGTTTAGACAGTGGCATTTTTAAAAGAGGCTCCCCGAGTACAGTGGCGGGCCCGCGCCGTTTACGGAATTACCGTCCGGCTTCCCCTTTAACCCTTTTAGGGGCACCCGTAGAGTACCGTATTTACTTTTCATAAAAGCAGTATTCGCTCAAATTTTCTTAATTCCTTTTTTGTGAAAAATGTATTTAAGAAAAATCTTTTAACCGGTCGTAATTTATAATCTCAATACTCCGACCCTCGGCCCGTATTACACCAATCCGCTTAAATTCGTTAATAATGCGGCTTGCCGTTTCCCGGGAAACCCCGGCTAAGCTTGCTATTTCCTGCTGGGAGAGATTAATTACGGGACCGTAACGTAAAAGGACGCTACAAACCCTAGCTAAACTATCTTTTAAAGCCAACTCCTTAATTTTCTGGTTAGCTAAATCCAAGCGGTACAAAAGTACTTTTATGAGGTTTACGGCAATTTCTCCTCGCCTTTTTAAAAGGCTTTCCATCTCGGGATTGGGAATTACTAATACCTCCGCCGGCTCTAAAACTTCTGCCGTTGCTGGATAAGGCCTTTTAGAAAACAAAACAACTTCGGCAAAAATATCCCCCGGCTCTACATAATGAAGGATGTGTTCCCGCCCTTCCCGGTCTTCTTTGTAGAGCTTAATGCGGCCGCTTTTTAAAAAATAAACCGCCGTACCCGGATCCCCTTCGGAAAACAAAATTTGTCCTTTTTTTAAACGTCTTGCATACAGAAGATTGCCAATTTCCTTTAACTCCTCGGTTGAAAGCTCGCCGAAAAGGGGGATTTTTTTTAACACTTCCCAGTTTTCCATTGCTACCCCGCTACCACAATATTAATTAATTTTTCCGGTACTATAATTACTTTAATAATTTTTTTCCCGGCGGTCAATTCTTTAATTTTTGGCGCATTTAAAGCCATAGCTTTTAATTGTTCTTCCCCGGCACCCCGCGGCACCATTACCCTGTCTTTTACTTTACCGTTAATCTGTAAAACAATTTCTATTTCCTCGGTTAACAGAGCCTTTTCCTCATATTGCGGCCAGCGCTCTAAGTGGACGCTTTGCCTGTTTCCCAGGGCCTCCCATAATTCTTCTGCAATATGGGGAGCAAAAGGCGAAAGGAGGATTACCAGTTTATTTAAAGTTTCTTTCAAAAGACCCGGGTTGATTTCGCCCTCTTTATACTGGTAAAGGCCGTTTACCAGTTCCATGATAGCGGAAATAGCGGTATTGAAATTAAAACGTTCTTCAATATCCTCGGTTACTTTTTTAATGGTAGCATGTAAAAGGCGATTTAATTCTTTATCTTTAGCTGTAAATTCTAAAAGTTCATCGGAAATCCGGTCTTTGGTCTGGTAAATTAGCCGCCACACCCGGTTTAAAAAGCGAAAGCTTCCTTCTACCCCCTGGTCGCTCCATTCCAAATCCCGTTCCGGCGGTGCAGCAAAAAGTATAAACAGCCGGGCAGTATCGGCCCCGTACTTTTCGACAATTTCTTCGGGACTTACCACATTCCCTTTGGATTTACTCATCTTGGCCCCATCTTTTAACACCATGCCCTGGGTTAACAGATTGGTAAACGGCTCATCCACCGGCACCAGCCCTAAATCGTAAAGAACCTTAGTGAAGAAGCGAGAGTACAAAAGGTGTAAGATAGCATGCTCCACCCCACCGATATACTGGTCCACCGGCAGCCACCTCTCGACCTTGTCTTTACTCCAGGGGCGTTCTTTATCCCGGGGAGAAGTATAGCGAAAATAATACCAGGACGAACAAATAAAAGTATCCATTGTATCCGTTTCCCTGGTAGCGGGTCCACCGCACTCAGGACAGGTGGTATTTAAAAATTCCGGTACATATTTTAAGGGACTTTCCCCGGTAGGACGAAATTCTACATTGTATGGCAAAACTACCGGTAGCTGGTCCTCGGGAACAGGCACAATTCCGCACTTCTCACAATAGATAATTGGAATCGGAGCACCCCAGTACCTCTGCCGGGATATTAGCCAGTCCCGCAACCGGTAATTTACCCTAAATTTACCAAAGCCACGTTTTTCTGCTTCTTCGGTAATTATGTGGATTGCCTCCCGATTAGGTAATCCGGTAAACTCTCCGGAGTTTACCAGAACCCCTTCTCCAGTATAGGCTTCCGCTAGCTCCTCGGCTTTTAATTCTTGCCCCGGAGGAGTTATTACCACTTTTATGGGTAAATTGTATTTTTTGGCAAACAAGAAGTCCCGCTGATCGTGCGCCGGCACCCCCATAACCGCACCCGTTCCATACTCAACCAGAACGTAGTTCGCTATAAGGATGGGAATTTCTTCACCGGTAAAGGGGTTTATGGCATAAGCTCCTGTGAAAACCCCTTCTTTTTCAGCAGTCTCGGCAGTTCTTTCAATTTCCGAAAGATACATCATTTTCCGTCTAAACTCTTTCACAGCACCAGCAAAAGGTGTTCCCGCTGAAATCCTTTCCACTAAAGGATGTTCCGGCGCCAACACCATATAGGTTACCCCAAAAATAGTATCGGGCCGGGTGGTAAAGACCGAAATAGTTTCACCGTGACCTTTTATTTTAAAAACAATTTCTGCCCCCTTGGATTTACCAATCCAGTTGGCCTGCATGATTTTTACTTTTTCCGGCCAGCCGTCTAATTTTTCTATATCCTGTAATAATCTTTCAGCATAAGCGGTAATTTTAAAGAACCACTGTTCCAATTCTTTTTTCTCCACCCGGGAATGGCAGCGCTCGCACTCTCCATCCACTACTTGTTCATTAGCAAGAACCGTCTGACAGCCAGGACACCAGTTTACCGGAGCCTTTTTCTTATAAGCAAGCCCTTTTTTGTAAAACTGTAAAAACAACCACTGGGTCCAGCGATAATACTCCGGATGGCAGGTAGCTACTTCCCGCCGCCAGTCGTAAGAAATACCTAACTCCTTTAACTGCCGTCTCATATTGGCAATATTATCCCAGGTCCAATCGGCCGGATGGATATTACCATGTTTTATCGCCGCATTTTCCGCCGGAAGGCCAAAAGCATCCCAGCCCATAGGATGTAACACAGCATAACCCTGCATCCGCTTATACCGGGCTACTACATCACCAATGGAATAATTGCGAACATGGCCCATGTGGAGCTTCCCGGAAGGATACGGAAACATTTCCAAACAGTAATATTTAGGTTTTTCCGAAAAATCATCCACTTCGTAAAGTTTTAATTCCTCCCATTTTTTCTGCCACTTCGGCTCAATAGTCTTAAAATCATACCTCTCTTGCATATTCTCCCTCCAGTAGGTAGAAATAACAAAAAACTCCTCGCCATCCCCTAAGGGACGGGAGGAGTACTTTCCCGCGGTACCACCCTAATTGACAAGAATATAATAATGGTGGAGCTGGCGGGGATCGAACCCGCGACCTCTTCCATGCCAAGGAAGCGCGCTCCCACTGCGCTACAGCCCCACATTCTTGCCCACTTGTTTTGGATAACGGAACCGTCCGGCCAGAAGTACCTATCCCCCTGGCAACTCCGAGGCGAGTTCACTGTTTGGAGGCTGCAGCCTTGCACCATCCGGCTGCTCTCTTTAAGCCGCAAAACAGTTACTGCTCCTCTTCACCGTTTTTTACATTGCTAGTCACATGAGAAATTATATATAAATCATTAAACTTTGTCAACCATATCGTGCCGGTAATTTTCGGCTGTCCGCCACAATCTTTCCAAATCGTAAAATTCCCGCTCCTCTTCTACAAACACATGCACTACCAGGTCCCCATAATCCATTAAAACCCAGCGGGCTGCATTTTTCCCTTCGATACGAAAAGGAGTTAAGCCGATTTCCGATAGTTTTTCTTCAATGTTATCGACAATCGCTTTTACCTGAATGGTAGAATTGGCCGAAACTATTAAAAAGTAATCGCAAATTGGTGTTAAAGAAGAAACATCTAAAAGGCTTAAATTAAATCCTTTTTTATCCAAAGCGGCATCCATTGCAAAATTTATATGTTGAGGTAAAACTTTTTCCAAAAAAACACCTCCCTTAAACTTCTTTTTATATTATAGCTAAATACTATCTTTTTTTGCTACTTCTTCCCGAAAATAGTTTAAAACCAAGGTTGTCCGGGAATCAACCGTTTTATTTTTTTTCGTTAAATATTCTAAAGTATTTTCCAGGGCTAAAAGCATCCCCCGTTTTAGGTCCTGAAAAGAGACAATTAAAAGGTTTTGCCTTTGGGCAAAGTTTCGCCCCGGTTCAATTAAATCCGCTAAAAAAATAATCATATCCAAATCGGTCATGCCAACTGCCCCCAGGGTATGACGGGAAACTGCGTTAAAAATCTCTTCATCGTAAATCCTCAACATATCCCGGATAAAATATGCTCCCGCAGGAGCGTGAAGCACTACGGTGTTTAATTTATCTTCCGGGGTTATGTCGTATCCTTTGTCCTTTAAAAAAGCAATCATTCTTTCCGCCGGCCATTCCCGAGCTATATCATGGGCAATCCCCGCCAGAAAAGCTTTTTCTTTTTTGGCCGGAAGGTGTTTCTTAGCAAGATAAAAAGCGGTACGCGCTACCCCTAAGGAATGACTCAATCTATCTTCCGAAAGGTTTTCCTGTAAAAGCTGTAGAAATCTTT
This sequence comes from Carboxydothermus pertinax, assembly GCF_001950255.1. NCBI lineage: Bacteria > Bacillati > Bacillota > Clostridia > Thermoanaerobacterales > Thermoanaerobacteraceae > Carboxydothermus > Carboxydothermus pertinax. The sequence continues at coordinate 168,243 of NZ_BDJK01000003.1, read as the reverse complement.
TCACTCCCATCCCCCCTAAACTGGAAAAAACCCCCGCAAAATCGGGGGTTAGCCATTTCGCTCTCGGGCTTCGCTAACTACCAGTTCCCGTCCTTCAACTTTCTTCCCATTTAATCCCGCCACAAATTTTTCCGCATCTTCGTCCCGTACTTCAATAAAGCCGTAACCTTTGGAACGACCGCTATCTCTTTCTATAATAACCCGGGCTCCTAACACTTCCCCAAATTCCGAAGCAATTTCCTGTAACTGCTCTGACCGGATTTTCCAGGGCAAATTCCCTACATACAATGTTTTGGTCATCTAAAACCACCTTCGCTTCATACTTATTTTATTTTTATTATTAACCGGTCACAGCAGTTCATACCGAGTTTAACGATACAAATTATTTGCAACAATATACTCATATACCTCTACTGGTATTAAATGGGAATAGGGAAGATTTTCCCTGATTCTCTGCCGGATTAAAGAACTGGAAATGCCAATTGCCGGCATTTCCGCAACCATGATCCGGGCCTGATATTGGTTTTTAAGGTACTCTACCTGCTTTAAAAAAACTTCCCCGGGAACACCCGGACGGGCTACTGCAATTAAAGGGATCATCGTCAAAAGTTCTTCGCCTCTGTACCATCCGGTAATTTCCAAAAGGCCATCGGCACCGGTAATGAAGTAAAGTTCATCATGGGGATAAAGTAATTTTAACTCCTCTACGGTATCAAAAGTATACGAAGGCTTGTCCCGCAAAAATTCAATATTACTCACTGAAAACTCCGGATATTTTTTTAAAGCCAACCGTAACATTTGAAAGCGATGCTGTTCACTTATTACTCCCTCTTTTTTATGGGGGGGGATTTTTGCCGGAATAAACAGAATCTTATCTAACCCCGCCTGCCACAAAACTTCCCGCGCCAGTACCAGGTGTCCAAGATGCACCGGATTAAAGCTTCCCCCAAAAATTCCTATTTTGGCTCCGGCCATAACCTGTCCTCCGGATTTTGCAGCTGTTTTTTCATATACTTAACCACCAGCTCATCTAAAGCCTGGCTTAAACTGTACACTTCCGCATCCCGAAAATCTTTTTTCTGCTCATACAGTTCCACAAGCTTTTCTCGCTCTTTTTGGATTTTGGCCCAAATTTGTTTCATTACATCACCCCATTCACACAAGGCAATACTATTCGACCAAAAGTTTAATTTTCCTGCTTATATTTTTATTTTTTCTTATTTTTTCTCTATGGTAAAATCAAGCTAGTAAAACTAATTTTTCGTTGTATATGCCAAAAAGGAGGATTTTATGCTTAAAGAAATTTTAAAAGAAAAAATAAAAAAGATGCCTCTTACTTTTCGTGATTTTATGGAACTTGCCTTATATCATCCGGACTACGGATATTATATCCGAAAAGTAAGCCTTGGAAAAGCTGGGGATTTTTATACTGCCCCAATTTTAAGTAAGAGCTTTGGTTATACTCTGGGAAAATACATCTTTAACCTCAACCAAACTTATGGCATACCCTTAACGCTGTTAGAATTTGGTGCTGGAACCGGGAAAATGGCTCAAGATATTTTAGGTTGGTTTGCTGCTCAAGGGCTTTTCCCGGAATATCACATTCTTGAAATAAGCGCTCATTTAAGAGAAGTCCAAAGAAAAAATCTTGAACGCCAGCAAAACCAGATAAGACATCTTCCGGAATTTCCCCAAAATTTTTCGGGAATAATCATTGCCAATGAAGTAGTAGACGCGTTTCCCGTCCACCGGGTAATTTACCAAAAGGGAATTTTTCAGGAAATTTACGTAGGGGTTGATGATAACGGTAAATTTTTTACCTACCCATCCCGGCTTTCTTCCCCCGAAATCGAGTTATACCTGAAAGAAGCCAACATATCCCCCGTTGAAGGACAGATTTTCGACGTAAACTTGGAGGCAGGTAAATGGCTGAAAGAAATTTACCAAAAACTTAACCGCGGAGCATTAATTATTTTCGACTACGGCTATACCACTGAAGAACTCTACCATCCTGCCCGTAGGCAAGGCACTTTAACTTCCTTTTCCCGCCACCGTCAGCAAGACCCGTTAGAAAATCCAGGCAACCAGGACATTACCGCTCACGTTGATTTTGGGATGCTCCGGAAAAAAGCTAAAACATTAGGTTTTAAAGAAGAGTTGTATTTAAGCCAGGGAGAATTTTTAATGCAAGCGGGAATTATGGAGTTTGTAAAACGGGATGACCTTATCCAGACCTTGGAAAGCTACCAGGAAACTTTAAAAATAAAAAAATTAATCCTCCCCCCAATGGGAGAGGTATTCAAAGTTTTGGTGTTACTGAAAAATTAGTTTTTAAAGAGATAATCCCGAGGTTAAAAGTAAAAACACTGTCAGGCCAATTAGCACCACTACCGTTACCCATCCCACTAAATTGTTGAAAAATTTATTTTTAAATTCGCCCATGACCTCAACATTGTTAACAATTAACATCATGCAGATCAAAACTACCGGCAAAAGGATCCCGTTCAAAATTTGGGTCCAAAGGGTAATGGTAATTAAGGGAGCATTGGGAATTAAAATAATCCCCACGGCAATGACAATAATTGCCGTAAATAATGTGTAAAACTCCGGCGCCTCCTGGAACGATTTGTCAATACCAGCTTCAAAACCAAAAGCTTCACAAACATAAAAAGCTGTGGAAAGCGGTAAAATGATCGCCGCAAATACTGCAGAAATAAATAAGCCAAAAGCAAAAACGTAAGATGCTAACGGCCCTGCAAAGGGCTTTAAGGCCAAAGCAGCATCTTTAGCTTCATCAATTTTAATATGATTGGGATACAAAGTTGCCGCACAAGCAATAATAATGGCCGCAGCCACAACAATCGTGGCAACCCCCCCCAGGATTACATCCCAAATACTGTACTTGTAATCCTCAATTCTCAAGCCTTTTTCAATTACCGCCGATTGCATATAAAACTGCATCCAGGGAGCCACCGTTGTCCCAATTATGCCAATCACCAAGGAAATGTAGCCAGCGTCAAATTTCACCGAAGGCTTTAAAAAACCCTGGACGATTTCCGCCGGTGAAGGTTTAGCCATAACCGCAGAGATTACATAGCTTAAAAGAAACAAACTAAATACCAAAAAGATTTTTTCCGCCATCCGGTAGTTTCCTTTAACCACTATAATCCAAATAACCACCGCAATTAACGGTACTGTAAGATATTTACTTAAACCAAAAATTTGCAGACTCCCGGCAACCCCAGCAAACTCTGTAGCCGTATTACCAATATCCGCTAAAAGTAAAAATAAAAAAATAAAAAAAGTGGTTTTAACTCCAGTATTCTCCCGAATTAAATCAGCTAAACCTTTGCCGGTATAAATCCCCATGCGAGCATTCATTTCCTGGACTACCACTAAAACAATGAAAGCAGGAATTAACGTCCATAAAATTTTATAACCATAGGTCGCTCCGGCCACCGAATAAGTAGTAATTCCCCCCGGATCGTTATCCACGCTTCCGGTAATAATTCCAGGCCCCAAAATTGCTAAAAAAATTAATAAGTTCCGCAAAAAAAGTGGATAATGCTTTTTTTTGGCCATGTTGGTTTCCCCCTTTTTTAGTAGGGTTTGCGCTTCCTTTGGACCGTAATAATTTCGTAAACTAGGTCATTTAACAAGACAACACCCAGCAACTTTTTTTCTCCATTGATCACAGGAATGGCCAGTAAATCGTATTTAGACACAACTTCTACTAACTTTTTTAAATTATCGGTGTCGTAAACAAAAATTATTTGCTTATTCATAATTTCCGCCAGGGGGGTATCAGGCTCAGCAATTACCAGGTCCCTTAGAGAAACTATGCCACTTAGACGATTAGCATTATCAACCACATAAAGGTAATAAATAGTATCGGAAGGCGGTTTCAGCCGCCGCAATTCGTTAATTGTTTGTTCCACGGAAAAATCGGTTTTAAAAGCTATAAATTCCGTGGTCATAAGGCTTCCCACGGTATTTTCGGGATATCCCATTAATTCTTTGACTTCCTGGGACAGTTCTTTTTCCATCTCATTTAAAATTTGTTCAGCTTTTTCGCCCCGAATTTCGTCAAGGATATCCGCAATTTCATCGGCAGGCATTTTTTCTAAAAGATCCGCCGCTTTTTCCAGCGGCAAGCTTTCTAAAACATTTCTTTGGGCTTCAGCATTTAATTCTTCTAAAACTACCGCTGCTTTATTTTCATCAAGGGTAGTAAAAACCGCCATTTGAGTAATTTTATCCAACTCTTCAATAATATCGGCTAAATCTGAAGGATGGAGGGTTGCTAGTTTAGAATAAGTCGTGGAAAGCTTTAAATCCGAACGGGGGGAAACTATCGGTTCCACTTCATCCCATAAAATAAATTTCGAATTAATCCTTTTCCCAAAAGGCTTTAAAAATCTTTTAATTGGCTTGGCCAGCCCCAGGCGCCTTAAAATCCCTTCCACGCCTATATCCACCGCTACCACGTAAACTCCCGTGGCTAAATTGGCCAGCCGGATGTCGTTAACCCGAACCACTTTTCGTCCGTTGATGTCAACGATTTGCTTATCTAAAATATGTTTAACAAGCATAATCTTATCTTCTTTAAGTAATTCGATTTCTACAACGTTTTTGGCTTTTAAGACATATTGTCCCTTTTCCTTATAGATTTCCACCTGGGAAAAATCTAAAAAGCATTCATTCTTTCCCTTTTTATAAACTGCAGCTATTACTAATGGCTTGATTTCCTTGGCATCAATCACCAGGTCTTTAAGCTTACCCAGGTTTTTCCCATCTTCAGTCCAAATTTTATTCCCGATAATTCGACTAAGGTAAAAGCTCGTTACTGTAACCACCTGTACATCCCTCCATTTTTAGTATTTTTTACATGGAGGGATGTAAAAATTTATCTACCTGAAAAAGCTTTTATCCTCATCCCTCCATGAAATTTAGTTTTTCGCCCTGCTCTCGGAACAGGATCCATTGAATTCTCAACCCCTTTTACCCAAAATGCCAAAATAAAAAGCTTTCACCCCAAAGCTTTAAACGAGGCGAAAGCCAACCAAGCTTCCATTCACACCTCGTACAAGCTTTAGCACTACACGGCATTAAAGCTACACTAGGTTAAGCCTTGTTTTCGGCCAAACCTGTTCGCCAGCTAAGATTGTCTCCAATCTGTCGCGGCAGTAGCCTATATCCCTGTAGGAGCCTCGCCTACCGAGATCAACTTATTAAATTCTTCACATGCTTTTATTGTAATACAATATACATATTTGTCAAGTCTTTTACCCCTGTTTTCGGGGCCAGCAATCATTAAAAAACCTTTACCTTAACCAATTCTACCCTTTCTGAATAAGATGGTTATGTCTTATACAAGGAAGGTTTTTAAAAAAAAATGCATCTTTTTATCTTCCCTTTTAATTGCCTTTTCCGCAAATCTCGATAGTATCCTCGTAGGCTTGGCTTTTGGCTTAAAAAAAAAGTAAAAGTTGGTTGGGGGAAAGCCTCATAATTGCAGAGATTACTTTAATAGGTACAATTTTTTTCTGGTATAGGAACCTTACCCCGCCTAAGCGCGAATTTGCCCGGTCCCGTATATAACGTACTTGGTAGTAGTTAATTCTTTGAGGCCCATGGGACCCCGGGCATGAAGCTTCTGGGTAGAAATCCCAATCTCCGCCCCAAAACCAAACTCAAAGCCATCGGTAAAACGAGTAGAGGCGTTGACGTAAACCGCCGCCGCATCCACTTCCTCGGTAAACCTTTTGGCTTTAAAATAGTCATTGGTAACAATTGCTTCCGAATGGCCCGAACCGTATTTCGCAATATGGGCTATTGCTTCATCTAAATCCCGAACCACCCGCACCGCCAAGATAAGGTCTAAAAATTCCGTGTAGTAATCTTCTTCTGTTGCCGGTAAGGCGTCGGGAATATACCGGCGGGTTACCTCACACCCCCTAATTTCCACCCCATTTTCTTTTAAGGCCTTTCCAATTTGGGGTAGGAAGACCGGAGCAATTTTTTCGTGCACCAGCAGGGTTTCCATAGCGTTACATACCGCCGGCCGCTGGCATTTGGCATTAATGATTATCCTTTCAGCCATTTCCAGGTCCGCTTCTTCTTCCACGTAAACGTGGCAGTTACCTACTCCCGTTTCAATTACCGGAACCGTACTGTTATCCACCACCGTTTTAATTAAACCGGCACCACCCCGGGGAATTAACACATCCAAATAGCCATTCAGCCGCATTAAATAGTTAGCCGCATCCCGGCTGGTGGTTTTAATCATCCCCACGGCCCCTTCGGGAATTCCCTCGCTCTTCAAGGCATCCTCCATAAGCTCCACTAAAGCGAGATTTGAATTAAAAGCTTCTTTTCCTCCCCGTAAGATTACTGCATTTCCTGCTTTAAGGCACAAAGCCGCTGCATCTACGGTTACGTTGGGCCGGGATTCATAAATAATCCCTACCACCCCCAGGGGTACCCGCACCTGACCAATTACAAGGCCATTGGGTCGGCGGGTCATTCCGAGAACTTCACCAACGGGGTCGGGAAGTTTGGCTACCTGCCTTACCCCTTCCGCCATATCCAAAATCCTTTTCTCGTTTAACGTAAGCCTTTCAATAAAAGCCGGCGATAGACCGCCTTTTTTCGCTTCTGCCAAATCTTTTTGGTTTTCCTTTAAAATTTTTTCAATGTTGTCCTCAAGGTATTGGGCAATTTTGAGGAGCGCCCGGTTTTTTTGCTCGGTACTTAGCTTGGAAAGTTTTTTCGAAGCTTCCTTTGCTTTCTTAGCTAAATTTAACACTTCTTCCATCATGCCATCCTCCTCAGTCCACCAGCACCAAACTATCCCGGTGAATAATTTCGTCATAATCCTTATGGCCTAAAACGTCAGCTATTTCCCAGGAATGAAGTCCCTTAATTTTTAAAATATCCTGAGCCGCATAATTGGTAAGCCCTTTAGCAATCACCCGGCCCTTTAAATTTTTAATCACAACTATAGCTCCTGCCGGAAATTCTCCTTCCACTCCCAGCACTCCCGAAGGCAAAAGACTCTTTCCTCCACTGCAAAGGGCTTCTTCAGCTCCCAAATCAACTATGATACTTCCCTGCACTCTTGCCCCGGATAACAGCCACTGCTTTTTCCAGTGCTTTTTCTTTTTGGGATAAAAAAGAGTTCCAACCTCTTCCCCTCTTAAAATTCGCCGCAAATTGCCATAATCTGCCCGGGCAATTACCAGAGGTATCCCTGCATTTACTGCTGTTTTCGCCGCCTCTATTTTGGTCTCCATCCCGCCGGTACCAACTGCCGTCCCGCTTCCCCCGGCCAGCTTTTCGATTTCCTCATTAATTTCCAAAACCTCAGGAATAAAACGGGCATTACTATTCTTCCTGGGGTCAGCGGTATACAAGCCATCAATATCGGAAAGGAGCACTAAAAGGTCAGCTTCCACCAGTACCGCCACCCGGGCCGATAAAGTATCGTTATCCCCAAAGCGGATTTCCTCCACCGCTACGGTATCATTTTCGTTAACCACCGGCACAACGTTGTAATTTAAAAGAGCACGGAAAGTATGTTTGGCGTTCAAAAAACGCTTTCTTACCGCCAAATCTTCCCCGGTTAAGAGGACCTGGGCCGCAACTACCTGGTATTCGGAAAAAAATTTTTCGTATAAATGCATTAATACCCCCTGGCCTACCGCAGCACATGCTTGTTTTTCCGGCAAATTTTTCGGCTTTTCTGGAAGGGCAAGCCTTCCCATTCCGGCAGCTATTGCCCCGGAAGATACAATAATTACTTCGAATCCTGCATTTTTTAAATCGGCACATTCCCTTACAAAACGCTCCATGGCCGCAAGGTTAATTTTCCCCGTCTCGGGGTGGGTCAAGGACGAAGAACCGATTTTTACAACCAGCCGGCGGACATTTTTTAATATTTCGCGCATTGTTAACTCACTCCGTTACCCGGCATTTTTGGCCTCCGGTTATTTCTAAAAGCCTTGATACCGTTATCGGGACCGCCGAATTGGGAGAACCAGCCGCAGCATAAACTACCGGAAAACGCTCCAAAGATTCATCGATTAATATCGGAAGAGGCTTTTTTAAAGCAAAAGGACAAACCCCGCCGGGCTTAAAGCCGGTTAACTCCTCCACTTCTTCCGCCCGGGCTAAACGCATTTTCTCCCCCGTTATTGCTTTTAACTTTTTAAAATCAAGCTTTACATCCCCTGCAGCTACTACTAAAACCGCTTTGCTTTTGCCAACAGCCACAATGGTTTTGGCAATAGCCCCCACTTCCACACCTAAAGCCTTTGCCGCCAAAGGAGCGGTGCTGGTGTCGGCCTCTAAAATAATAACCTCAACCGGGGGGTTTTGCCGTTGCAAAAACTCTTTAACTCTTAGAAGAGCATCCATTTTTTCCTCCAGTTAAATCCTTTTTGCCAAAACTATACCTTAATTTACCGTTTATTTCAACCATACTTTTAATTTTTCCCTTTTTCCTCTAAAATAATTTTTAAAAATTTTTCCCGAAATTTTTGGTCGGCATAGTCTCTAATATCCCTTTTTAATTGTTCATATTGGGCTATTAATTTTTGGGCATCATTTGTTAAGGTAATGCCGCCGTTTCTTCCTCGACTGCTTTCCACCAGTTTAATCCCTAAAAGCTTCTCTGTTGCTTTAATTTTGCCCCAGGCTGCCCGGTACGAAAGACCAAGCTTTTCCGCCGAGGCCTTTAAAGAACCGAGCTCTAAAGCCGTTTTTAAGATTAAATACCGTCCTTCCCCAAAAACTACTTTTCCACCTTCATCAATCCAGATTTTTGTTTTAACTTTCATTATCCTACTCCTCCAGTAATAATTTTAAATAGTTATCTTCCAAGGTTTGATAATTAATTTTTAAGAACTCTTCCTTATCTAAGTCAAATTTAATTTCCCCCTCTTTTAAATACCAAAACCGCTTACCCCAGGTTAAAAGTTCCTTTAAATCGTGGCTCACATAAATTAAAAGGCGCCTCTTGTCCTGGTTTAAATAATTTTCCAGATATTTATTAAGTTCTTTCTTCGTAAGAGCATCGATCCCGTTAAACGGCTCATCTAAAAATAAATATCGCGGCTCATAAATTAAAGTTCTAAGTAAATTAACTTTTTGCTTTTCGCCCCCGGATAAAGCCTGGGGGTTTTTCTTTAAGAGTGGTTCTAAATTATATTTTTCGGTAAACTCCCGTAGCTTTTTTTTAATTATCTTTGCGGAAACCTTTCTAAGTTTTAAGGGCAGTACTAAATTTTCTTCCACACTACCCCGAAAAAAATACGGCTCCTGCATTAAATAACCAATAGGCCAGCTGCTATCTAGGCTTTCATAAAAAACCGCATCACTACTTTCCGGTTCAATTAAGGCAAGGCTTCTTAGCAAAGTTGACTTTCCGGAGCCGTTAGGTCCAAAAAGACCAATTCTCTCGCCTTCGACCGCCTCCAGCTTATCAATCTGCAATATTTGCTTTTTGCCCCGAAAAACTCGTAAATTTTGTATCTTAACCATTATTAATAACCCTTTCTCTGCCAGTAAGTAAGTATCCCCACTACACTAAAAGAAATTACCATTAAAATAAGGCTTAACCCAATGGCCAGACCAAAATTTCCCCGGCCAACTTCCAGTAAAATTGAGGTAGTCAAGACTCGAGTCTCCTGATAGATATTGCCTCCCACCATAATAGAAGCCCCAACTTCGGAAATAGCAGCGCCAAAGCCGGCAATCACCGCTGCTAATAACCCTAGCCGCACTTCTTTTAATAGCAGGTAAAGCTGCTGCTTACGGCTTGCCCCTAAAGCTTTGACCTGACGGAAAAAACTCTCGGAAATTTGGCTAAAAGCCACAGCGGTAAAGACTATTACTTCCGGTAAAGCAATACAAAACTGGGCTAAAATCATCGCTTTTGGAGTATACAAAAGGTTTAAGTTTCCCAGAGGGCCGCTTCGCCATAAAAACAAAGTAAGCCAAAGGCCTACCACCACCGGCGGCAGGCCTAAAAGAGCATTAAAGATTCCAAGAATTATTTTCTGACCCCAAAATTTTTTACGACCTAAAAAAGCACCTAGCGGTAAACCCACAATTGCCGCTAACAAAGTTGCCGTTAGGCTTACTTTTAAAGTAAGATGTAAAATTTGGTAAAGTTCCGGGTCTCCATTTAAAATTAAACGAATACTTTCTTTAATCCCTTCCCAGATAAATTCCATAAATCCCTCCTATTTATGCGCATCAGGAATAAATAACGATTGACCGTACAAATTTTTCTTAAATTCGCTTATTTCTTTTTGGACCTCCGGGCTTAACAAAAATTCAGCAAACTTTTTGGCCCCTTCATAATTTACCTTGGGATATTTTTTGGGGTTTACTAACATTACGTGATAATAATTTATAAGTCCCGGGTCTTTTTCCCGGATCAGCGCCAGGTCAATCTTCCCTTTATAAGCAAGGTATGTACCCCGGTCGGTTAAAGAATACCCCTGTTTTTCCGAAGCAAGCTGCAAGCACGCTCCCATGCCCACCCCTGCTTCCTTGTACCATGATTGTCCTTTGGGATTTAGCCCAGCAGCTTTCCAGAGGCTTTTTTCTTTTTTATCGGTCCCGGAATCATCTCCCCGGGAGATAAAAAGGGCCTTTTTCTCATAAATCCGCTTTAAAGCTTCGTTTAAATCTTTAGCCGATTTCACCCCTGCCGGGTCATTTTTAGGACCTACAATAATAAAATCATTATGCATTACCGGTTGCCGGTCAATCACATACCCTTTGGCTACCAGGGCCTCTTCATCTTTCGGCGCGTGGGTTAAAAGAACATCCGCTTCCCCCTTTTCCCCCATTTTCAGGGCCTGGCCGGTGCCCACCGCCACAATTTTAAGTTTGTAACCGGTTTTTTGCTCAAATTCCGGCTTTAACTGGTCTAAAAGACCGGTATCCACCGTGCTGGTGGTGGTAGCCAAGATCACTTCAGGATTTTTGGGGGTAGTGGTTTTAGCTGGGGTTGCCCCTTTTTCCTGGCAACCAGCGGCTCCAAAAATTAGCAAAAAAAACAAACTTAACAAGACAAAAATCCGCTTCATTTTAAGCACCTCCAAATTTATTATGTCTTTTTTGATATATTATTCGCTAAAAAAAGCAAAATTCCTCCTAAAAACTTAGGAATTTTTACAATCCCTCCTGCTGTAAATATTACTACAATTTTTACTTTTACTGCCAATAAAAAATACAGATCCTTAAAAATTCTGTATTTTTTAAATGATTTTGTACTGTATTTCACATGTAGGACGGGAAATATTGTTTAAAAGCACATTTAATGTTAAAATTAAAACTGACCAATGGGTCAAATCTCAGGAGAGGATGGTTCCCTTGGCAAAAGAAAAAACCGAAAAAAAATATTTTGGTCTTAGCCAAAACGCTTTTTTATTTGGTTTTATCAGCATGTTAAACGATTTTGCCAGCGAACTTACTATTAGAACCCTTCCCCTTTATTTATCTTCAGTCTTAGGAGTTAAAACGGAAATCATCGGTTTAATCGAAGGTATTGCCGATACCACCTCTACCCTTTTAAAACTTATCTCCGGATATTTATCGGACTTTTTTAAAAAAAGAAAGGCTTTGGTCTTTTTAGGCTATGCCCTCTCCAACCTTTCCCGACCCTTTCTTTTTTGGGCCACCACCTGGCCAATTACTCTTATTATCCGTTTTTTGGACAGGGTAGGTAAAGGCATTCGTACGTCCCCCAAAGATGCCTTAATTGCCGATTCCACCGAACCGGAAAATTTAGGACGGGCTTTTGGTTTTAACCGGGCCTTGGACCCTTTCGGAGCGGTGTTAGCTTTATTTGTCGCCGCCGCCCTCCTTTACTGGGGGAAAACAAACACTACTACCATGACCCGGGAGGTCTTTCAAAGGCTAATTATTTTATCTACTATTCCCGGCTTTTTTGTCTTATTTCTCTTAGCTTTTTTTATTAGGGAAATACCTCCTAAAGGAAAGGAAATTAAAAAACTCTCCCTGTCCTTAAGAGGGTTCGACCAACGGTTTAAAAAGTTTTTAGTTGTGTTAATTTTATTTACTCTTGGAAACTCATCCGATGCTTTTTTAATTTTAAAGGCTAAAACGGCAGGCATGACCGTGGTTGAAATCTTTGTTATGTTAGGATTTTTTAATTTAATTAGCGTTTTAGTATCTTATCCGGCAGGAATTCTTTCAGATAAAATCGGACGTCTTAAACTTATTGCTGGCGGTTGGATAGTTTACGCCCTATTGTATTTGGGATTCGCACTAGCCAGTACTCCCCAAGTTTTTGCCTTATTGTATATTCTCTACGGCGCCTATTACGGAATTACCGAAGGAGTAGAAAAAGCAATGGTTGCCGATTTAGTGCCATCGGAAAAGCGGGCATCGGCCTATGGACTTTATAATGCGGCCGTCGGCATCTCTGCCCTTCCAGCAAGCTTAATTGCCGGTTTTTTATGGGATAAATTTAGTCCCGCTCATGCCTTTTTCTTCGGAAGCTTGCTGGCTCTTCTGGCGGTAGTACTGTTACCCTGGGCGCTTAGGGGGGGAGTTAGAAAGTAGACGAAAAACGAAAAGGTTGGGGAGAATCCCTTTTTGCCTCCGTCTATATTTCCCGGAACACTGCGACTCCGCCTAACACTTGACCTAAAGGATTGATAATTGGTGAGGTCGAAACCCCGAGCGTTATTTTTTCTTCCACGCGGGTAAAAATTGTTTTATAGCGTTTTATCACTTTCCCTTCTTTAATGGTTGATAAAAGCGGGCAGTTATTTTCACAAAGGCATTTGCCCTGGTCGTTTAAAGGAAAGTTCATTACTTCATAGCAGCTTTTATTTAAAACTTCTTTTTTACTTTTTCCGGTAATCTCTTCTGCCGCTTTGTTCCAGTAAATGATTTTCCGCTTTTTATTGGTCACAAACACCCCATCATTAATGTTATCCAAAATATCTAGGGCATACTTGCGGACAGTAGTAATGCTCATTAATGCCACCTCAACAAAATTATATCACTGTTCTAAATTTTTAGTTTAATTATTTTCCAATAACTATAAATATTTTTTATGTTAAAATCCCCGTCACGCGCTTTTATCCTGCCGCAAATAATCGATACTCCTCAAAAAACGCCAAAGACTTTTAGTCATCCAACCCCTCAGTTTCATTCACAAAATAAAACTCAAATTTTCCAATTCGAACTAAATCCCCCGGCTTCGCCCCGGCATTTTTTAATTGCTCTTCAAGACCTACACGCTCAAAAGCCCGCTGCAGGCGGTCTACGGCTTCTTCATTATTAAGATTGGTCATAGCAACTAAACGTTCAATTTTTTTTCCTCGAACCACAAACTCTCCATCAATTTTTTCCACAATAAACCCTTCTTCGGGCTGTTCCTTGAATACCTTTGGAACCTCTTGTTCCAAACTTTCCCCGGGTAATGTTGCTAAAATTTCCCAAAGACGATAGATAAGTGATTTTATCCCTTCTCCGGTTAATGCAGAAATGGGATAAATTTCGTATCGTTCCTTTACATGCTGTCTTAATTTTTCTAAGTTTTCTTGAGCCGTGGCAGTATCCATTTTATTGGCCGCAATTATTAGTGGTTTTTTTAGAAGCTTTTCACTATACAAGCCAAGCTCTTTTAATAAAGCCTCAAAATCAGCTACCGGCTCCCGACCCTCTAAGCCACTCATATCCAAAACCATTAACAATACCCGCGTGCGTTCAATATGCCGTAAAAACTGTTGACCCAGACCTACTCCTGCATGGGCACCCTCAATTAAGCCGGGTATATCGGCCATAACAAAACTTTGACCCTCGCCCACCTCCACTACTCCCAAGTTAGGAGTAAGGGTCGTAAAAGGATAATCGGCAATTTTGGGACGGGCCTCACTAACTCTGGAAATTAAGGTGGACTTGCCCGCATTGGGATAACCTACTAAGCCTACGTCCGCTAAAAGCTTTAATTCTAAAATTAGCCAGCGTTCTTCTCCCGGCTCCCCCAGTTCAGCAAATCGTGGCGCCTGACGGGTAGAACTTACAAAATGGGAATTACCTCGCCCACCGCGCCCTCCTTTAGCAACCACTACTTCCTGCCCATGCTCGGTGATATCGGCAATTATCTCTCCAGTAGCTTCATCTTTTACTAAAGTCCCCACCGGCACCCGGATATAGAGATTTTCCCCGGCCCTGCCATGGCGGTTACTGCCTTTACCATGTTCCCCCCTTGGGGCTTTATAATGTCTTTTATAGCGAAAATCGAGAAGAGTATTTAACCCTTCATCTCCTATTAAAATCACACTACCACCGCGTCCCCCATCCCCGCCATCAGGGCCGCCATTGGGCACATATTTTTCCCGGCGAAAGGACATACAGCCGTTTCCACCATCTCCAGCTTTTACATAAATTTTTGCTATGTCATAAAACATTGTTGTAACCTCCCTATAATGCTCCCTGGATTAAAAGGTTATCACCAATTAAAAGCTCAATTTTCGAAAAATCATCTATTATTATTTTTACCTCTTTTTTGGCACCGGAAGTGTTTAAAAGGTCCCAGTTTTCTAAAACAAAGCGCTCCACTTTTTGCCCCAAGTCTTTATTATATTGTACCCTTTTAGCAATAGAAATGGTCAGGGTAGCTTCCACACTATCCAGCAAATAATAAAGATCAGTAAGAATTAATGCTGTTTTTGGGTCAAATAGACGAAAATATTCCTGGCGTTTACGGATATCATGGCTAATTCGGTCAATATACTCCAGCACTTTATCGTATTTACCCAGCTGAAAGAAACCCTTAAGAATTTGCAGGTGGTTTAAAAAATCGTGCCGCTCCCGGCGGATAATTTTTACTTCTCTTTCCATTTTATCATCTCACTCGTAAAAATTTTTCTCAATAAAAATTAAACCAGCCCTTTGCGGCTGGTTTAATTGCAACATTTTGGGGATAAACGCTCACTTGCTTTTTGTTTCTTCCTTTACGCTCAAAAACAACGTAGCCGTCAATCTTGGCAAATAAAGTGTCGTCACCGCCAATACCTACGTTGTTGCCAGGATGAAACTTGGTTCCCCTTTGCCGTACTAAAATACTCCCGGCGGTAACAAACTGCCCGGCATATCTTTTAACACCTAGGCGTTTTGCTTTAGAATCGCGACCGTTTTTTGAACTACCAACACCTTTTTTATGTGCCATTTAACTCACCTCCCGGCCTTATTATGCCTCAATTTTTTCCACAATAACTTCGGTAAAGGGTTGCCGGTGGCCGTATTTTCTCCGGTAATTTTTCTTGGGCTTGTACTTAAAGACAATGATTTTCCGGCCTTTCCCGTGGCGTACCACTTTTAAACTTACTTTTGCCCCTTCTACAAAGGGATTCCCGGCTTTAATGCTACCATCTTTTACCACTGCCAGGACTTCATTAATGGTTACAATGCTGCCTGGCTCTGCCTTTAATTTTTCAATGTAAAGTTTGTCCCCTTCGGCAACTTTGTACTGTTTACCGCCCGTTTGGATAATTGCGTACATTCCAAAAACCTCCTATTTTAGACTCGCCAAAAAAGGCAAGGTAACTACCTTTTAAAAGCCTTTTTTGTGCGGCTTACCCTAAAATTTTATCTTAATTTTTTCTTTTTTGTCAAGTAATATCTGTAATTCTTCCGGTTCCCTGGCAGGCAATACACTCTTTTGTAAAAAGTTCTCCAATGGAAAGCCCTATTTTCTGGCGGGCAATTTCCACTAAACCCGAAGGGGTTTTTCCCGTAATTTTCACTTTAGCTTTATCCCGTAAAAATTCTTCTTCCAGGACCTTTAAGATTTCTTCCCACCGCTCTTCCTCCAAAAGGGAGATAAAATCTACTACAATAATTCCCCCGATATTTCTAAGCCTTACCTGACGGGCAATTTCCCGGGCAGCTTCTAAATTTATTTTAAAGGCAGTCTCTTTTAAATCTTTTTTTCCGATAAACTTCCCTGAATTTACATCAATAGCGGTTAGTGCCTCGGTTTTTTCTATTACTAGCATGCCTCCACTTTTAAGCCACACCCGTTCCCGCGTGAGTTTAACCAGCGTTTGGGCAAGACGAAACTCTTCCATGACATTAAAGCTCTTATAGACCGGTGGAAGTAAAACCCGAAACCGCTCTCTAAATTTCTGTCCAATCTCTAAGAGTTCAAAATCATCCACATACAGGGCAGTAAACTCATTATCTAGAAGTTCCCTTAAGCACCAGGTAAAAAGGTCGTCCTCTTTGTACAACAAAGCTGGAGCTTTGGCAAAACGACTTCGTTCCAAAATACCCTGCCACTCCTCATAAAGCCGCTTGGCCTCCAGGACTAAATCCCCCTCATCTCCGGCTAAAGTTCGCACAATAAAACCTCCGGGAAGATTTAAACCTTCCAAGATTTTTTGGTAGTATTCCCTCTTTTCTTCTTGAAGTTTCCTAGAAACCCCTTTTAGCTCTTTTTGAGGAAAATAAACAAGATTTCTTCCCGGTAACGAAATCACCGTAGACAGCTTTGCTCCTTTGCTTTCTGTGGGATTTTTTACCACCCTGACCATTACCACATCGCCGGGTTTAACGTTAATCTCTTCCAATGGTAAATAGCCATTACGAGCAAGGCCTAAATTCACAAAAGCTGCCTGTAAACCCGGTACCACTTTTTCTACTTTTCCCAGGTAAATATCGTTAATCTGAGTTTCTTCATTTCTCTTTTTGGCAAAGAGAGAAAAGGGGCTGCCATCTACCATTACGGCCGCCAGGTCATATTCCGGTTGTCGGTGAAATACTAAAGTTTTATTCATCGCTGCTCCCTTTAACTAAGAATAATCTCTTCCCGAATAAAATTAATATTATCAAGGTCTTCTCCCAATAAGGCTCTGGCTACCTCTTCCGGTCGTAATGAGTTTTCTCCTACTCTTATTACCACCCTAATACTATCTTCCACTACCTCTAACGAATCCACCGCCTGCCAGAAATCAATCCTTTTTTCTCCCCGCTTGGTTTTTTTTAAAATTTGGGGACTTTCCCGTAAAAGCCTATTTTTTTTCTCTAAAAGCTTTTCTTTAAGAAGATTAGTCTTAATCCGGTAAACCACTTTATTTACTCTGGACATAAGGCTTTTATTATCATGGTATTCCTTAACCTCTAAAACCTCTAACCCTTTGGGCAGAACCTCATTTAAGCGTTGTTTTACCTCAACCGGCGCTAAATTTTGGTTTAAGGTTAATTCCATTAATTCCCCAAAACTTTCATGGCCCAAGGCTAAGGGAAGTGCTATGGAAAATTTGGGATGAGGGTTAAAGCCTTCGGAAAAGGCAACGGGCATTCCTGCCCGGCGAAAGGCTCTCTCAAAAACCCTAATAGTGTCCAAATGGGAGATATATTTAAGTTCTGCCCCCCGGGAATATTTAAGCAAATATTTCATTAACCCGTCGCCCTCCTGTCAATACCGGAGTAATTGCCAAAGCTGGGCATACCCCACACCCGGTACACCGTCCTTCTCGACAATCATAGGTCGTCTTGCCTGCCATTGCTTTTTGATATTCTTTTTTTAGATACCTTTGACTTATCCCACCAGCAAAGGGCTCCCAGGGCAGTCGCTCATTCAGATTAAAGCTTCTTTGAGCATAGCTCTCAAGATCGAAACCTTCTTCCCAAAAAGCTTCTTGCCAAAGCTCAAAATTAAAATACTCCTGCCAGCCATCAAATTTTGCTCCTAACTTATGCGCCCGGTAAAGTACTCGCCCAATTCTTCGATCTGCCCGGGATAAAGCAGCCTCAACCAGGCTTGTCTTATAATCGTGCATTTTTAAGTTAAGGCGCCGGTCTTTCTTTGCAAGATGGGCCAAAATTCCTTGCCGTCGTTTGATTTCCTCCGCTGAGATTATCCCCAGCCATTGAAAGGGAGTGTGGGGTTTGGGTACAAAGTTGGAAACCGATACCGTGATTTTTAGCCGCCCCCGGGGAACCCCTTCTTTAACTCCAATATCAGCAACTTTTTGGGCCAGCTGAATTATCCCTGCAACATCTTCATCGGTTTCCTCGGGGAGACCAATCATAAAGTAAAGTTTCACTGCCTGCCAGCCTGCTTTAAAGGCAGCCGTCACGGTTTTTAAAAGATCTTCTTCGGTTACACCTTTATTAATAATATCCCGCATTCGCTGGGTTCCGGCTTCTGGAGCAAAAGTTAAAGTTGCTTTTCTTACCCGGGAAAGCTCAGAAGCTAAATCCACGGCAAAAGAGTCAATTCTAAGGGAAGGTAAACTGACATTTACTCCTAATTGCTGATACTGATCTAAAAGCTTTTTCGCAACTTCCCTGATAAAAGGGTAATCTCCAGAACTTAGGGATGCCAGTGATATTTCTTCGTAACCGGTTTTTTCCATTAGCTTTTTTGCTTCCTCTAGCACCAGCTCCGGGTTTTTTTCTCGCACCGGTCGGTAAATCATTCCCGCCTGGCAAAAACGACATCCCCGGCTACAACCCCGCATAACCTCTACCATAACCCGATCGTGAACAATATCAAGATACGGCACCAGAGGGGCTGGAAGGGATCTTCCTTGTAAAAACCCGGTAGAAATTCTTTTGGTAATTTCTAAAGGCAATCCTTCCCTTAAAGGAGAAAATTCCACTAACCTACCCGCTTCATCATACCTCACCCGGTAAAATTTTGGCACATAAATTCCAGGAATTTGGGCTAACCGAAAAAGGGTATCGTCTCTCGTTAGCCCTGCTTTTTTCGCTGTTTTTACTACATCAATTATTTCGTCCAATACTTCTTCCCCTTCGCCCAAAACAAAAAAATCGATAAAATCTACCAGGGGTTCTGGATTAAAAGCTCCTGGTCCCCCCGCCATGATAAGGGGTCCTTCTTTTCTTTTTTCTGCAAAAAGTTCAAGACCTCCTAATTCTAACATATTTAAAAGGTTTGAATAACTTAATTCATATTGTAAAGTAAAACCTATTAAATCAAACTCAGGAAGGGGTTTTTTATTTTCCAGGGAAAAAAGCAAAAGCTCTTTTTCCCGTAAAAGTATTTCCATATCTTCTGCCGGTGCAAATACCCGTTCTAAAAGAGCATCGTCCCGACGGTTTACCGTCTCATATAAAATTCTAAGTCCCAAATGGGACATTCCCACTTCATAAAGGTCCGGAAAACAAAAAGCAATTTTTACCTTATTTTCATCCCAGGTCTTTTTTACGGCATTTAGCTCATTTCCTAAATATCTTGCTGGTTTTTGCACTTTAGCTAAAAGTTTATCCAAATTCACCTTTTTCACCTCAACGCTATTTTACCACAATTTTTTCTCTAAAAAAAATAAGCCAAAAACTTGGCTTAACTTTTAGATAAAAGTTCCCCCACTGGTTTTAATAGACCGTAGTTAACAATGCCCTCCATAATCTCCCGCTCACTTAATACCCCCAGTCGCTCCTGCTTTCCCCCTATAACTACAATATATTGATAGTGAGCAGGCCAAAACCTTTCCACTACTTCTTTTAACGGGGTACTTTGGCTGACGGTTAGTACCCTTGAATTTAAAACCTTTTGCTCGTTTAAAATTTTTTCTTTAGCCGTTAAATTTTGCAAAAAGTAAAAACTACTTTTGGTTCTTTCCCGAACTGCCAGGATAATTAAAAATCCCCCCAGGATAACTATATCAATACCGGTAATACCGTACATAAATCCATAGCAGCCCGCCGCCACCACTAAAATTGAAGTGGCCAAAGATAGGCCTGTTACAATCTTAGTTGCCCTTTTTAAGGAAGTGATTTTGGTCAATCCAGACCTTAGCATTCGCCCCCCATCTAAGGGCAAAACCGGCAGTAAGTTAAAAGCAGCCATTAAGAAATTAAAATCCAGCAAAAAAGTTACTGCCGGGTCATAATATCCTTTATTAATAAGCCCTAGCAGGAAAAAAATTAAAAAAACGTTAGCCAGGGGCCCAGCAAGAGCTACCATAAACTCCTTTCCCGGGAAAAATTCTACAGGATTAGTGGTTTCAATTACCCCTCCAAAGGGTAATAGGGTTAAACGGACAGGTTTGCGAAAAAGTTTTTGATAAACTAACAGATGAAACCCTTCATGGACAAGAAGGGTAAACAAAATTAAGCCAATTTTAAAAAACGCCCCCAGGGCAAGATACAGAAGTAAAAAGACCCAGAACAGCGGGTGGATCTTAAGTTTCATTTAACTATTTACCTTAAAAACCGGGGCCGGATCTACGGCTAACCCTTTATCATGAAGCTCTAAATGTAAAACCCCGCTGTTTCCGGTGCGCCCTACTTCCTGACCTTTTTCCACCTTATCTCCAACTTTTACCCAGATTTCACTTAAATTAGCATATAAAACTTCCCGCTCACCCCAGGAAATTACCAGATAATTATCATAACCTTTTTTATATCCCGCTTTCACCACTACCCCTTGAGCCGCTGCCTTCACCGGTTTATTTGCCTCTCCGGCAATATCAATTCCCCCGTGGAAAAACCCTTCACTATCAAGGCCAAAGCCCCTTACTACTTTTCCGTTCACCGGTATCTCTAAACCGGTCGCCTCCACCCTATTTTCTTCTTGCCCCATACCAATCTCTAAAACCCGATCAAATACCGGTTGAACCTCGGTTTCAGTGGTTAAAACATATTTTACCGCTTCTTTTAATTGCCATGCTCCAGGCATGTCCTTTACCACCCAAAAGGTAAAGCCAACAACAATAACCACGGCCACAAAAAATTTAAAGAAAAGCCTTGACCCTCCTCTTTTACCTGGAGGTTTTCTTATACTTCCTTTTCTTATGTAGGGTTTGCTCCAGTCGCCGTAAAGTTTAAGGTTGTCCTTATCCACCATAAAAAATCCCTCCCCATAAGTTTTTTACTACATCTTATGAAGAGGGAGAAATTTTCATAACCTTATTTTGTTAAATAATGATAAATTCCGCCGGCATTAAGTTCTAAGTCCAGCTCAAAACTTTCTTTAATTTCCTCATTAAGTTTAATCCCCTTTTTCGCCGCTTCCAGGTAAACCCGGTATTTAAGCGCTTCATAAACTGCTTCTATGCCAAGTTTTTGGGCTAATACTTCCCGCCCTAACTTTTCGTACGCTTCCACTTCATAAATTAAATAGTTTAAAACTTTCTCCGGCTCCTCTACCACCCCAAAATGGGTATAGTAAATTTTTGTAAGTCCCAAAGTTAAAAATCTTCTTAACTCTAAAATCATCTTTTCCGGTTCAAATTCACTGGCAGGGGTTGAAGGATAAATAAAAGTTTTGTTTTGGCGTCGGTATATAATACTGTTTAAAACCCCCGCTGCATCCCCTGAAAACATCCCCCCGGTAAGGCTGTCGATCATTACCTGGTGGTGGCGGGCATGCCCTAAAGTGTGGAGAACTAAAATATTTCGATCTCCCAAATCAAACTCCTGGCCATCGGTAGTTTCCAGAACCCGGTCGGAAGGAACTGGAACAATTTTCTCAAAAAACGGTTCAAACCGCTCGCCGTATATTCCCCGGGCTGCTGCCTCCAGCTTTTCAGGGTTAATCATGTGCCGCGCTCCCCGGGGATGCACCGCTAAAACCGCCTGGGGTAAATAAGTCAGCAGGTTCCCAGCTCCTCCGGCATGGTCTAAATGAATATGGGTGACAAAAACATAAGAAATTTTTTCCCGGGGAATTTCTAAAATTTCTAAAGCTTCTAAAATATGCTTTACCGAAGGTGTCGGCCCAGTTTCCACCAGTGCCACCTTAGCTTTGCCAGCGACAATAAAAGAAGAGGTTCGACCGGCCACTCCCTGTTCAAATAAATCTACCTGCCAGATTTTTTCCCCTACCTTATAAATAACCGCCATTTTACCCCCCCTAAAGTTTCCCCTCAAAAGTTATGTCCTTTTTTATTATAGCGAATGCCCCAAAGGGTGTTAAGATTATTTTTTGAATTTTTAAACACTTCCTTTAATTTAACTAAAAAGTTAATTTTTTTCGGCGCAAATAAACATTTAAAACTATACCTATGGAAATTAAATTGGACCACATAGCACTACCCCCATAGCTTACAAAAGGAAGGGGGATGCCGGTAACTGGCATAATTCCACTGGTCATCCCGATATTAATAAACATATGAAAAGCTAGTTTGGCCACTACTCCGGCAACTAGTAAGATTCCCAACACGTCTTTTGCCTGCTGCCCAATGCGAATAAGCTGCCAAAAAAGTGTCAAAAACAATACCAACAGTACTGATGCCCCAATAAAACCCAGTTCTTCCCCTAAAACCGAAAAGATAAAGTCAGTATGCTGTTCTGGCAAAAAGTTTAGCTGATTTTGACTGCCCTGAAAAAGACCTTTTCCCCAAAATCCTCCGGAGCCAATGGCAATTTGGGATTGAATTACGTGATATCCTGCTCCCTGGACATCCTTCCAGGGGTCTAAAAAGATAATTAGCCGATTTAACTGATAATCTTTTAAAGGAATCCAGATTTGGGGAAAGTAAAGATGAAGGGCAATCCATCCAACCGCAAGAGCAAAACCTCCGCCAAAAAGGCTAAATAAAAGTTTGCGGTTTGCGCCTGCAACATAAAGCTCTGCAAAAGTTATGGCTAAAAAAACCAGTGAAGTACCCAAATCCGGTTGTTTTAAAATTAAGATCATTGGAATTCCGATATGGATAAACACCCGGATAAAATCACCAATTTTTTCTATTTGTCCCTGGCGGGTACTTAGATAATTTGCTAAAGTAATAGTAATGATATCTTTGGCAAACTCCGACGGTTGTAAGGAAAAAGGCCCTATTTTTATCCAGCGCTGGGCCCCTAAAGCTTCCCGACCGGCAAACAGTACCGCCCCGAGCATAATAAGGTTAAATATATAAAGGAATTTGGCATAGCGCGGAAAATCATCATAAGGAATATACATAATGCCAAACATTAAAAGAAGGCCTGTAAATACCCACAACAGCTGGTTTTTAGCTAGCCCTAAAATATCGGTACCTTCGGAAGAAGTTACCCGTGTGGCGCTGGCAATTAGGACAAGCCCTATAATAATAATTAAAAAAACATTGGCCAGTACTCCCCAATCAAGTTCTTTTAGGATCCGGCGAAATTGCATTGACCTTCACTCCAATATTTTTCTTCCAGTTAATTATATCAAACTTTCTCCCGCAAAAAAAGAAACGGCTCAAAAGCCGTTTTTATCGAGTAGCTATTTTAATTTTGGAACTGTTTTTAAGATGGCAAGCCTCACAGTTATTGGGTGCCATTTTGCCGTTGTGACATTTAAGACAAGTATTTTTTTCCACTTGGTTTTGGTTAGAAGTTAGGGTATCAATCTTATTTAAAATCCCATCGCTATAATAAGTCGTCCATTCGCTCTTTGCCAGAAAATTAGTTTTACCGTGGGCTACATTATAATGGCAATCTACGCAATACAGCCCTTTTTGCAAATGAATCGAATGGGGATCTTTTAAATCCCAGGGTGGAGTTATTTGGCGGTTACGCAAATGACATTTTTCGCAATTCTGATCATAAACCACTACTTTTTTAATTACCTGACCCTTAGGCTGAATTAATCGGTGGCGATAAACCATTTTAAATAAATCAATGTTAGTATGGCAATTTTGACAAGCTACCGTACTGTGGCTGGTTTTTTTCCAGCTCATATAGGCGTATTTCATTTCGTGGCAGCTAACACAAAACTGGGGGTTACTAATTTTTCTTTCATAGGTCAGCTGAACATAGCTGTAGCAAAGGAAGCTAAAAGCAATTGCCAGCAGGAGGATAGTAATAATTCCCCAGAACTTTTTGTCAAGCAATATGGGTCCCCCCTTTTTTCTACTCTAATCCCAGTGGTAAATAGTAATTTAAAAACCAGAGCAAAACACCAAAGTAAAACACCATTTCCAGAAAAATTAAGAATAGGCTGTTTTTAAATTTACCACCGGCCACTCTTACCCCTCCCGTCCTTTAACTTTCAGAAGCTTTTTAAGCTCCATGGGATGTTCTTCTTCCATTTGTTCTTCCGTTAATTTTCCATGAAACCAGACCAAACTTCCCGGAAAGAAATCGGGGTTAAAATGAACGTTGAAAAAGTGCCAGGTAAAGATTACAACAATGGCTAAAATAGCTTCATCACTGTGAGCCGCCCGGGCAGCATCAATTATATAGCGGGGGAAAAATTTTGCAGCAACATCCGGAAACCACATCATTAACCCGGATCCGCCAATTATAAAAATCCCCCAAAATACTGCCCAGTAGTCAAATTTTTCTTTGTAGGAAAAACGGGTAAACTTCGGCTTTTCCGGTGATAGGCCTAAGAAATATTTGAGATTCTGGTAAAGATCTTGGAAATCTTTTAAAGTGGGTAGGGCTTCAAAAGAAAGCTTACGGGTAACTAAAGCATATACCAGAAGGTAGACAAGATGGTACAAACAACTGCCAATAAGCATGATTGCCGCCCCTACCAGGTGAAGAGCTAAAAGATTTTCAAATCCTCCTAAGAGCCTGGTAAAACCCCGGGCATAACTACTTTGGTCGTATTTAATGGCAATTCCAGTAAAAGTACAGATGAAGAAACTTACAAACATCATAATGTGTTGAATCCGGTGATGAATATTAAAACGCTCGTAAGCCTTACCGCTCATAACTCCTTCCCCCAGTCACGCCCAGTGTCTTCTGGGCTTTTATTTTCTTAGAACGCCGGTACAATTCCATTTCAATGTGAGTTAAAGTTAACACCACAACGGAAATGGTTAGCCAGACAAAAAACTTCTCCGTATAATAAACCACCTTGCCATTGCCGGAAGGTTTTTTCACAAAATGTTCGGCACCATTAGCAAAGTTTTTTCTGGGGAATACATGGCAGCGGGCACAGGTTGAAGGTAAATTGGCAGGATTGGTTAAGGAACGTAAATCGCTCTTAGAAAAAATATTGTGAGTGCCATGGCAATCAGTACAGCTTGCCGCCGTTTTACTTCCTAAGGCCACAGCTTTACCATGGAAACTCTCCTCATAACTTTTTAAGACCTGGCCTTGATGACACTGGGCACAGGTACTGACTATATTGTTCCGGTAGGTTGAAGCCCGTGAGTCCGTACTTTTAAAAATAGTGTGGGAAGTATGGCAGGAAAAACAGTAAACATTATCCCGATCGTGGACTGAACCGGCAAAAGTTTTTACCACATAATCATGGCAGTAACGACAATTTTTATTTACTTCCGTTAAAAACTTCTCCCTGCTGGGAACTGGTGGATGGGGATAGGTATTAACTCCCGGATGACAGGTTTGACACTTATTCGTTCCGTGCATCGACGCCCGGTATTTTTCTGGATCAATATACAGCGAAATTGTAGCCCCATCCCACACCATTTTTAAACCAATAGCCCCGTGACATTTAAAACACCATTCGTTATTTTTTAAATTTTCTTCTACTTTAGCGGCCAGGGCTACGGTGGGTAGAGTTACCAGCAAAAGAGCTAGAAGTAAAAATAACCATATTTTTTTTCTTTTCACAAAGGCCCCTCCCCCTTTAATCGGCATACTCTATTTTTATTATTTCCCTGGTTGAAATAACCACTTTTCGTTTACAAAAGCGACACTTTATGATAATTTCATCTTTTCCCTTTTGTGCCACAATTTTTTTACACTTACAGCGTATTGCTTCCGGTTCGGATATATTGACTCCTCGCTCTTCCATCATCCCGCCTCCTTAGACTACCGGTGGCCATATTAAAAACATCACCGCCGTAAAAAGTAGGGCAAAAAGCAATAGCCCTAGGGCTAACGTCATAAGGCAACGATAAAACGAAGTTAAATTAGCTTTTAATTTAAAAAAGCAAATATAGCAGCTTAGGGCAAAAGAAAACACTCCAATTGCAATTAAGATAATCACGAACAACAACGCCATCATCGTCCTCACCCCACTTTTTTAAAACATTGAGATAACATTTGGCGGATAAATTACAAAATAAAGTACCGCAACCAATGCAATAAAGGCAAAAAATCCGGTGATTAGAGATAGGGCGATATATCCTGGAGTACAGGGTTTACATTCTTTACAAAAAATGAAGTACCACATTCCACATTCACAAAATACCAAGCTAGCAATTAAAATTAATAAACCTAAGATTGCGATTAACATTGACCCTCCCTCCTTTCTTTTCCCAGATAAAGCAAAAGGCCAGCGTTTACACGCTGGCCTCTGGGCTAAAAGCCTCCGGACTGGAAGGTGGTATTCCATTGGCGGCAAACTGTCTACCCGGTAAAACTTTTTTAATCTGCGTGCCGTCATAATAAAGATAAACATACTGTTTACAATGCCGGCACTTTATAATTATCACGTTACCTTCTACCTGGCAGACAATTTTTCCGCAATTACATCTAAAAGCATACACCTTCATCCCCCCTCCCCGTTTTGTACTACGGTACAAAACCTACGGTTTGTTCATAATAGCACAAAGTTTTTGAAAAAAAAATTTGGTCAGCTCTAATAGTTTTAAGTTTAACCGCTAAAACAAAATGCTGGCAAAAAAAGCCAGCATTTTTTCTGCTGGCCTCTGGACTTATTAAGTCTCGGGACTTTTCCTTTTATTAACTTTTCCTACTATAAAATATGTAGAAGCCTTCTTAAAAATTCCTATTTTCCATTTATTTTCTAAATAAAACTTACCATAATACTTTCTAGTTTGTAAAACAGCAAATTTTTTCGTGCAACCCATTTTCAGGTAATTTTTTTCATTTTTCTTAGTTATGCTACTTCTCTTTTGAAATACATTTGTTTTAATTAGCATGTGCATTTACCTTTCTTTTTACGTTTTTAATTGGAATATTGGCAATTAGCGCCACCTGTTCTTCATGAGTATCAATATTTACTTCGAGAGCTTTTTCGTCTATCTCCATGTATTTTGTGATTACTGCTATTAAATCCTCTTTTAAATTTTGTAATAGCTCCGGGGAAACATTGGTCCTATCTTGCACCAAAACCAGTCTCAAGCGTTCTTTAGCCATAGTTTTGCTATTTTGTTGCTCTTTACCAAAAAGTTTCATTAAAAACTCCAGCACGGCCGTCCCCCCTCCCCCTAGCGGTTAATACCAAAAAACTTTTTAACTTTATCTAAAAGCCCTTCTTCTTCTAAGTTCATAAGTGGAACTTCTTCGCCCATAATTCGGCGAGCAATGTTCCTGTAAGCCTGTCCCGCCCGGGAGTGCTGGTCATAGACCGCCGGCTCTCCTTTATTAGTAGTTACTATAATGGTTTCATCATCGGGAATAACTCCTAAAAGGTCAATAGCCAAAATTTCAATTATATCTTCAATTCCCATCATATCGCCGGTTCTAACCATTTTGGGACGAATACGGTTAATAATAAGCCGGGGGTTTTTAATCCCTTCCGCTTCTAAAAGGCCAATTATCCGGTCGGCATCTCGTACTGCCGATACTTCCGGCGTAGTCACCACAATTCCCCGGTCCGCACCAGCTATAGCATTTTTAAAGCCCTGCTCAATGCCTGCCGGGCAGTCAATTAACACGTAATCAAACTCTTTTTTTAGTTCACTGACCAGATTCCGCATTTGCTCCGGACTTACCGCTGTTTTATCTTTGGTTTGGGCAGCAGGTAAAAGATACAGTCCTTCTAAACGTTTATCTTTAATAAGCGCTTGTTTTAACCGGCAATTCCCCTGGACTACATCTACCAAGTCATAGACTATACGGTTTTCTAATCCTAAAACCACATCAAGATTACGAAGCCCGATATCGGTATCAACCAGAACAACTTTTTGTCCTGCCAGCGCCAGGGCAGTTCCTAAATTGGCGGTAGTCGTCGTTTTCCCGACGCCACCCTTGCCTGAGGTAATAACTATTGCTTCCCCCATGTTCTTCCTCCTTTTATTTTAAAAGCTTTCCAAGATTCCCCTCGTAGCTTTCTATAACCACCATATCATCTTTAATTAAGGCAATTTCCGGACTAAAGGTATCTCCAACTAATTCATCATCCGGTGGCCGGGTAATATGATCCGCAATTCGAAGCTGGGTAGGTAACAAGCGAAAGGCCAACACCACCGCTTTTTTAAATCCTTCGGCACCAGCGTGCACTATACCCCTTACCGTCCCCAGCACAATAATACTTCCTGTAGCCACCACTTCCGCTCCTGGGTTGACATCCCCTAAAATTACCACGTTACCGGAATAATTTACCTTTTGACCAGAACGCAAGGTTTTATCTATCAGTAAAGTATTTTCCAAAAAAAACTCACCCTGTACCATAAATAAGCACCTTTTCCCTAAAATTAGCTAAGTTGATGTATTCTACATCTTTACTAAAATTCCTGCTCATCATTCTACCGGACCAACTACCCGGGTATTTATTTTCTGCACCTTAAAATAAAAAGCTAAAATATCCCGGGCTACAAGGCCAGCCGATGACCCTCCATGTCCTCCGTGTTCTATAATTGCAGCAATAGCAATTTGTGGATTTTCATAAGGAGCATACGCCACAAATAAACCATGGTCATCTTTACCTAAAACCTGGGCTGTACCGGTTTTAGCTGCAACCGCAATCGGAAATCCGGCAAAAACTCCGCCAGCAGTACCCCCCGGTAAAGTTACCTCCCGCATGCCCTGGCGGACATAGTTTAAAACATCCGGTGGAATATTAAATCTGCTTAATACTTTGGGCTTTATTTCCTGGACCACTTGCCCTTTATTGTTAATTATCTTTTTTACCAAATGCGGCTGATAGCGAATACCACCATTAGCCAGCATTGCTACATAATCCGCTAGCTGCAAGATAGTAAAATTGTTATACCCCTGGCCAATAGCCATATTTATCGTATCATACTGTTGCCACTCGGTTTCCCAGCGGTAAATTCCAATTTGCTGGTTTATGGCCTGAATCTTTTTGTCCCTCTCCGCCTCCAGCCGCTTTTTCTCTTCAGAAGTTTTGGCCTGAGATATTTTTAACTCGTAATCACTTTTTATTTTATTTAATTTTGGCTTTAAATTTTTTTCAATGATAGCCGTATTAATTTCTTTTTTCCACTCGGGTGTTGGTAACAGTCCTGAGCTTTCTCCTGGAAGGTCAATACCAGTCATCATACCCAGCCCAAATTTTTTCCCAACCTCGGCAATTTTTTCTACTCCAAGCCGCCGGGCCATGGTCCAAAAGTATACGTTACAGGATTCCTTGATAGCTTTAATAAAATCTACCACTCCATGCCCCCGGGGGTTCCAGTCTTTAAACACTTTATTGCCTAATTTGTAATAGCCGGGGTCAGAAATTGTTTCCGCCGGCGTAGTCACCCGGTTTAATAGGGCTGCAGTACCGGTTACCATTTTAAAAGTTGAACCAGGAGGGTAAGTTGCCGATATAGCCCGGTTATATAGGGGCTTTTCCGGATTTCTTATATATTCATCTACCTGTTTCTGGGTAAGCCCCTTGGGAAACGCTGCCGGATCAAAAGTTGGATAGCTGGCCATCGCCAGTACTTCTCCAGTTTTTACATCAAGGACAACTACTGCTCCTGCTTTAGCATCGGGATAGTTTTTTTGCAGGGAAACTATGGTATTTTTAAGGCTTTCCTCAGCCACTTTTTGTAAGTCCGCATCTATGGTTAAGACCAAAGAATTTCCCTGTTCTGCTCGGGTTTTAATCCCTAAGTCTCTAACTGGAGTACCCCTGGCGTCCACTTCAATTTCCCGGCCACCATTCTTCCCCCGTAAAATTGATTCGTAATAACTCTCCAGCCCCGTTTGACCAAACATATCCCCCAGTTTATAACCTTCCGCTTTATGCTCCTTTAGCTGAGTATCTTTTATTTCCTGAATGTAGCCCACCACGTGGGCCAAAAGAGTGCCATAGGGGTAATCCCGGGCCGGCTCAATGCTTACAGTTACGCCAGGAAGTTCATACCGCCGTTCTTCAATTTTCGCCACCACCTCCCAGGGAACATCGGTGGCAAGACGTATCGGTTCGTAAGGCCGGGCTTTGGATTCTTTAATTTTTGTTCTTAAATCTTTTTCCGATACCTGAAGGATTTGGGCAAGTTTGGGAAGTATGGTATCGGCATTTTTTAAGCCAGTAAACAAAAGCGATACGGTATAAACTGCTTTATTGGTAACAATTTTTTTCCCGTTTCGGTCTAAGATTTCTCCCCGGGGCGCTTTAACATCTATTATCCTGATTGAATTTTGTCGCGCCAATGCCTGGTATTTTGCAGTAGCATACACCTGAAGATAAAAAAGTCTGACCCATAAGATTACTACCAAAACCGTGACTATAACTCCCATCCAGCTAAGATTTACCTTGAGGTTTTTCCTCATGGCCTTTTCCCCCTAACTGTTCGGTAAAACAAATAATAAATAAAAGGTGTTAAAAGAAAATTATATACCGCCTCCCCGGGCATCATTCCCGTAAATGCCTCAACCAGTGAAATCTTAATGCCTAAAAGATTTAAAAACGAAACGTAAAAAAAATCCTTGATAAAAGTCAACACAAACACAATAACCCCCGGAAACCACCAGTTTTCCGGATATACTTTACCTTCCAATACCCCGGCTAAAAACCCTGTAATCATTTTTACCAGAGTATTTAAACCAACAAAACGACCAGAATATAAGTCTTCAACCAGGCCACCCAGCATACCGAAAAAGGCCCCCCGGGGGGGACCATATAAAAAGCTTAAAATAACCGTTAAAATTAAAATTAAATCTGGCTTTATCCCGTTAACCGCAAGACGGCTAAACACCGTCTCTGATATTAGGTAAAATAACAAAAAATAAAATACCGCCCGTAAATTTGACATGCCTATGCCCCCAAGGTTCATCGTCTACCCTTTAGGATAAATACTTCTTCCAGCCGGTCATAATCCACATAGGGCCGGACTTTTGCCACTTGAACCAGTCCCGAGGGATCTTTTGCTACACTGACGATATAACCAATTGGAATCCCCGCTGGGAATACTCCTCCTTGTCCAGAAGTAAGCACCTTCTCTCCAGTACGAACTTCCAGATTTAAAGGAATGTTATCCATGATAAGCTCGGAAGATAAAGCCGTACCCTTGATAATCCCTGGTACTCGTCCATCGTAAGTTACCGCTGCTACACTGCTTCTGGGATCAGTAATCAATAAAACTTCTGCATTTAATGCCGCTACATTCATTACCCTACCAATTAAGCCGTTTTGGTCTAATACCGGCATATCCCTGGCTACACCGGCTCTTTTCCCTTGATTTACGGTAAAAGATTTATACCAGTTGTCCGGCTCCCGGGCAATAATTTTGGCCAAAACTAGGTCAAACTTTGGATTTTCCTGACTGTACCCCAGCATTGCCCGGAGCCGCCGATTCTCCCGTTCAACTTCTTTTAAGTTATTTAGTTCAAATTTTAAGGTAGAATTTTCCTGTAAAAGTTGCTCTTTCTCCCGCCTAAGTTCATTGATATCTTTAAAAAACAAAGTTAAATTGCCCGCACTTTCCCAAAGAAAACTAACTGCCCTGGCTACTGGATAGGTTAGATCTTTAAGTCCAGACTTAACTGTAGAAAAGATGGGGAGTTCCTGGGAAGTATAACGGGCAAGAGACAGGAGAAGCACCATCAGCAATACCCCGATTAAAAGGGTTTTGCCCCAGTATCTCTTCGCCAACTAAATTACACCTCTTTAATGGATTTTTTTGGGGTTTTTAAAACATTCCGCAAAACATGAAGGTTTTCAAGAGCTTTACCGGTGCCATAAGCTACACAAAACATTGGTTCCTCCGCAACATGAACCGGCATATGGGTTTCCATACTAATTAATTTATCAAGGCCTTTTAATAAAGAACCGCCTCCAGCCAGCATAATACCATGGTCCATAATGTCAGCTGCCAATTCCGGTGGCGTTTTTTCTAAGGTCGATTTAATCGCCTCCACAATGGCCGAAACAGGCTCTTTTAACGCCTTGTAAATTTCCTCAGAGCTCACCTCTACGGTCCGGGGAAGTCCCGTAATTAAATCCCGACCTTTTACTTCATAGGTAATCACCGTATCCTGGGGATAGGCTGAACCAATATTAATTTTTATTTCCTCAGCAGTTCGTTCGCCAATCATTAAGTTATAGCTCTTCTTAATATGATTAATAATCGCCTCATCCATTTCATCCCCGGCAATGCGTAGAGACTGGCTGGTAACTATTCCACCAAAGGAAATTACCGCAACCTCTGTGGTTCCTCCACCGATATCAACAATTAGATTACCCGTAGGCTCTTCTACCGGAAGTCCAGCCCCTATAGCTGCAGCCATTGGCTCTTCAATTAAATACGCTTCTCGGGCTCCGGCTGCTAAAGCTGCATCTCGAATAGCTCTTTCTTCTACCGCCGTAGCTCCGGAAGGGACACATACTACTACATTGGGTTTAATTAAATAAGTTTTATCCCCCAGCGCTTTATTAATAAAATGCTTTATCATATTATAGGTAATATCAAAATCAGCAATAACCCCGTCTTTCATGGGGCGAATTGCCACGATGTTTCCCGGAGTTCTTCCTATCATTTGCTTTGCTTCATTTCCCACCGCCAGCACTTGACCCGTTTCTTTGCGAATTGCCACTACCGACGGCTCCAGTAAAACCACTCCCCGCCCTTTAACATAAACAAGGGAGTTAGCGGTTCCCAGGTCAATTCCTAAATCTTTAGCAACCAGTCCAAATTTAAACGCCATAGCAGATTCTCCTTTCTAAAATAACCGCTCAGCTTTCATACTGATATATTTATTTTCCCCGATAATTAGATGATCTAAGAGTTTAATCCCTAAAATTTCCGAAGCTTTTTTAACTTGGCCGGTAAATTTTATATCCTCCTGACTGGGAGTTGGGTCACCACTGGGGTGATTATGGGCCATAATTACCGCATAAGCACCAATTTTAACCGCTTCTCGAAATATTTCCCTGGGCGTTACCCCCGCATGATTTACCCCGCCAACAGCCACCACACTTTCACCGCAAAGCTGGTTTTTGGTATTTAAAGAAAGTACAATAACTTCTTCTTGCTTTTTGTGACCAATTTTATACCTTAGATAATTATAAACATCTTCCGGATTTAAAAAATTTATCTTATTTTCCTGAGCAATCTCATAATACCGGCGTGCCAGTTCTAAGGCCGCTAAAAGCTTGGTTGCTTTAGCTGCTCCTATACCCTTAAAACTAATTAACTCTTCGGGATGGGAATGAATAAGTCCCTTTAATCCCCCAAAACTCGTTAAAAGCCGTAAAGACAAATCCAGCACGTTTTCCTGGGGCGTACCGCTACCCAGAAGCACTGCCACTAGTTCCACCGGACTTAAACTTTCCGGCCCCTGGCGTAAAAGCCGCTCCCTAGGTCTTAATTCCTCCGGAAGGTTTTTTAATTTCTCCCCCATACAAGGCCTCCTGTTTAAACTACTCCCCACTCCAAAAGCTCGCGATACATTCGGGCTATCGGAAGGCCCACCACATTAAAGTAACATCCATTAATTTTTTTAACAAAAAGAGCACCATAACCCTGGATACCATAAGCTCCCGCTTTATCCAGAGGCTCTTTGGTTCTTATGTATTTTTTAATTTCTTCATCGGTCAAAGGATAAAACCAGACTTTTGTCATCTCCCCAAAACTCTTTTCCCGCTTTTGTGGCTTTTGTATCAAAGTGACCCCGGTATAAACTTCATGTTCGCGACCAGCCAAAGCTTTTAACATATAAAAAGCTTTCTCTTCGTCCCGGGGTTTTCCCAAGATTTTTCCATCCAGCGCGACTACCGTATCGGCAGCAATAATAAGCCCTTCTTCGACTTTTGTGGCTACGCTTTTAGCTTTTTGCCGGGAAAGAAAAAGGGATAATTCCAAAGGATTTAAAATTTTAGCGTTTTCCTCGGCAGTAGGCGGGATTATTTCAAATTGATCATAAACTTTTTTTAATAATTCTTGTCTTCTGGGTGATGTCGAAGCCAGGTAAACTTTCAAGAAAATCCCCCTTCTTTCACAAAAAGTTTACCATCTTTATAAAAGCCATGCAATTACTTTTTAGAATAAAAACACCCCGGCAAAAGCCGGGGTTAATCTCTTCTAATGTTAAAGGTTAGCACCTCCAGATTAACCGTAAGGTCAACGCTTCGCACAATAATTTTCTCGGGAATATTTAGTACCGTGGGGGCAAAATTTAAAATTCCTCTTACCCCTGCTTTTACCAGTCGGGTAGCAACGTCCTGAGCATAGGCAGCCGGCACTGCAATAATGCCAATTTCCACATTATTTTCGCGCACCACTTCTTCTAATTGGTCAATAGGCAATACCTCATACTCATTAATCTTCTTCCCAATTTTGGTAAGATCGTTGTCAAAAACCCCTACTATATAAAAACCTCGCTCCCGAAAGCCCCGGTAAGCACAAAGGGCTGAGCCAAGGTTTCCAGCCCCTACCACTACCATGTTCCAGGTAGCATTTAGCCCCAGAATCTTTAAAGTATGATCTAATAGTTCCTTAACGTTGTACCCTACCCCCCGAGTACCAAACTCGCCAAAATACGCCAGATCTTTTCGAACCTGAGCAGAAGTAACCCCTACCCCCTGGGCAATATCTGCCGAAGATACGGTAGTAATGCCCTTCCGGTGTAAATTTTCCAGATAACGGGAGTAAACGGAAAGCCTTGATATTGTTGCCTCTGGAATTTTAAACCCTTTCATACTGCTCCCCTCCTATAGGTGAATTATAACACAATCAAAAAAAAATAAACAAGAACTAGCGATAATAAAAGTTTTTTATAGGTAATTATGCTTGTTCTAATAATTTCGCCTTTTAATTTCTTAATTTTTTTATTAAAAAAAAATAAAAAAATCTATTTTTTATATTTATTTAAATAAAATAGTTACAACCCTTTTATTTAAATAAAATAGTTACAACCCTGGAAAACTCTATCACCGGCAGGGCCGGATTTATTAAAGGCCAACCAAAAATTACCGCAAGTACATAATAAAAAGAAATGACCATTAAAACAGAAAAGACAATTAACTCCCTGTACTCCCTGTCACGAAGCAAAGGGTAGCCAAAAACTCCAAAGATTAGCATATATATGAAAATTGCTATAAATTTCATTTTCGCACCCTCCTATTGGGGTTTAATTGCAGAAGTAGTCATTCCACTTCGAACAATATTTGCCCTAACCGCCACTTCAATGGCCAGATTTTTATACTCTTCTTCCCAGTCATCCTTTAAATCCTGCCAGATTTTTGGCTCTTCCCGGTAGATAAACCGCCCAAAACCTGCTGGATCAGTTCCAACCTCCCGGGTTTTAGCTAAAAACTCGTTAATATCACGGCGAACTTCCCGAGCATAAGCTTGGTTTAACCTTTTATAAAATTCTTTCTTACTAAAATCAATACCATCTTGCGCTTCAGTAATAATCCCTTCAGTTTCAACAGTAAGTTTAATCACCGGTCGGCCATTCACCGCTTTTAACTGCCACTTAGTTTTAGATTTTTCCAGTTCTACCGCAAGCTTTTCCTCCGGTTTTTGGGGATTATTTATCTCCGTTATACCTCCTTTTACTTTGTTGGTAATGATTAAAAGACCCCGGGACTGTTCTTCATTTAGCCAGCCCACAAGCTTATCATTTTTAAAAAGGGCAGTTTGAAACACCCGAATCTCCTTGCGCCCTTTTTTAGTTAAAAGCTTAACTCCCGGCGCGTAGGGATCCACCCCTTCCTCTTCCAAAAGTTCAAGAAAATCTCCCAATTCCATGACCCCTGCTTCTGCTGTAATATATGATTTTTGGGTTAAATCGTATAAAGCTATGGCCGGAACTTTTACAATCCCCGGAAAACCATCCCAAATCTCCAGAGCTTTACCTTTGACTATTAAGACATAATTATCCCGGCGAAACTGGGGGTTCCTCTCAAAAAAGTCCAGCAAATTTTTTACCCCATCCCGGGCCACCCCTTCGGAAAGGAGTATTACCCTGTTGTGGGCATAATAAAGTCTTAACGCTGTCTCCATGTTAAGTTCTCTTAAAGTAGTAAAGAAAAGTTCCCCGCTTATTACTCTTATGACATAAGGTTTTTCTCCACCACCTCCACCTTTACTGGTAAGAGCACTGGGGTTAATTACCTGCACAGAAAATAAATACCTGTCTTTTTTACTTCCCTGCTCATTTTTATCCACCCCTATCCCTTGCACAATAGCCAGGTCTTCTAACTCAATCCGGCTCCAGCAGCCAAAGGTTAAAATTTGAGCTAAGATTAAAAAAGCCGCAAGAATTTTTTTCATCCCCGCTTATCCCCTTTTGCAAAATCCGGCATAAGCCCTTTTTTTACCCGTTGTTCATCCCTTGGTCTATAGTGCCTTGGTCTCTTAACCATTAACCACCAGGGAAGTCTAACAACTACATCTTTCTGATCCGAAATTCTCATAGGGGCTAAGGGTGCAAGGTATGGTACCCCAAAAGACCGTGTATTGCAAAGCATGATAATTAAAAAGATAAATCCCATCATAAGCCCAAACATTCCAAAAGTCGCCGCTAAAATCATAATAATAAATCGGTAAATCCTGGCCGCAACCGCTAAATTAAAAGCTGGTATAGCAAAAGAAGCGATACCGGTTAAGGCAACTACAATAACCATTGACGTTGACACTATCCCCGCTTCTACCGCTGCCTGGCCAATAATCAGAGCCCCTACAATGCTAACTGCTTGACCTACCGGTCGAGGCAACCTTACCCCCGCTTCCCGCAGGGCTTCAAAAGAAATTTCCATAATTAACGCTTCCACAAAAGCCGGAAAGGGCACTCCCGACCGGGACGCCCAGATGTTAATTAATAATTCCGTTGGAATCATTTCCTGGTGAAAAGTAATAATAGCAATATACAGTGAAGGTAAAAACATTGCTATGAAAAAAGATAAAACTCGAATAATTCTTAAAAAGTTACTTATAAAATATTTTTCATAGTAGTCTTCAGTTGCCTGGAAAAACTCCGGCATTGTAGCCGGTACTACCAATACATTGGGGGTCCCATCGGCTAAAATCACCACTTTTCCTTCAAGCATATCCGCAACTGCTTTATCAGGCCGCTCGGTATGCTTTACCTGGGGAAAAATGTTAAAGGGGTCATCCTCAATAAACTCTTCCAAGTAACCACTTTCTAAAACCGCATCAATATCGATCCGGGATAAGCGCCTCCTTACTTCTTCGACAATTTTGGGGTTCGCGATATCTTCTAAATACGCAATTACCACATCGGTCTGGGAAATACGACCAATCTTTAACGGTTCCATCCGCAAATAAGGGGAACGCACTCGCCGGCGAATTAAAGCCGTATTTACCCGGAGAGTTTCGGTAAAACCTTCTTGCGGTCCTCGCACCACCACCTCATTCATCGGCTCGGTTACCGACCGGGTTGGCCAGCCCTTGGCACTTACTAAAAGAGTAGAATGATTTCCTTCCAACAGTAACCCCACTTCACCGGAAAGTACTGCCAGTAAAAATTCCTCAATGGTATTAGCCTCTTTTACCTCCGCTACCGCCACCATTTCTTCTTTTAAGCTTTTAAAGGGGTTTTCTGGCTTATCTTCAGCTATTTTTGCTTCCAGCATCAGTGGCTTTAAAATACCTTCAATCACCACCATCTTGTCCACCATACCGTCAATCAATACTGCCGCTGCTGGAACACCATAATAGCTAAACTCCCGGATAACAAGGTCCGAAGGATTACCTAAAATCTTTTTAATCTCCCGAACATCCTCCGCCACCCGCCCGGAAAAATTTTTATCTTTATAAGGCGAAAGTCGGGAAGGCTTTTCCTCTTTAACTGAAGATTTCTTATCCCTTCCCTTTTTTATCCGGGCTAATTTTCCCCAAAACCCCATTTTCCACCCTCCTTTCTTCTTTATAGTATTGGGGAAAGGAAAAGAGAATATGCATTGAGGAGGTTAGCGGTTAATAAAACAATAAAAAAAGCGCCCCAATAGAGGCGCTCCAATCTCCCCTTTTACCTTCTACCCTCCGCTAGGAGGGGGCGGATTTCACCAATCATATAAAGGGAGCCGGTAACTAAAAGGAGAGTATTATATTTTTGTGAAAGCTCCAAACCAAAAGCTAAAGCCTTAGCAGGGTTTTCCACTAAATGAGTTTTAACTCCCTTGTTTTCCAAAATTTGAGCCAAGATGCCAATATCTCCGGCCCGGGGCGTGGGCGGACGGGTCACCACCGCCTCTACCGGTAAGTCAAAAAGTTCGTCCACTACTTTTTCCCGTTCTTTATCGGCTAAAACACCTAACAGCAATACCGGCCGTACCCCGGGAAAATAATCGGCAAAAGCACGCCTTAGGGCTCTTACCCCATCAGGGTTATGCGCCCCATCAATTAACACCGGCGGAGTTCCAGGAAAGTATTCAAAACGCCCCGGCCAGGTGGCCTTGGAAAATCCTTGATAAATTGCCGAATCGGGAATATCATATTTTTCCCGTAAAACCTCTATGATCCCAAAAGAAGTTTTCGCGTTATCCAGCTGATGCTCCCCTAAAAGCCGAATTTTTAGATCCTGATAGGTCTTTCCCCGGCTTACCAGGTTAAAAACCTGCCCCGCTAGACTTCTTTCTTTTAAGTTCAAAAAGATTTCTTCCCTGACATCCACAACGCGGCAATTTTTCGCTCTGGCTACCCCTTTGATAACCTCCAGGGCTTCTCCTCTGGCAGCGGTTACCACCGGGACCCCCGGTTTTATGATGCCCGCTTTCACCCGAGCAATTTCAGTAATGGTATTTCCTAAATAGTCCATGTGGTCTAATCCCACATTGGTAATCGCCACGACCTCCGGACAGCGTACGACATTGGTAGAGTCAATTACCCCACCGAGCCCCACTTCTAAAACCACAAAATCCACTTTTTCCTCGGCAAAATATTTTAAAGCCATTGCCGTTGAAACTTCAAATTCGGTAGGGTGTTCGTAACCTTCTTCCACCATGGCCAGAAGCTGGGGTTTTATCTCGTTTACTAACCTGGCCACCCTTTCCGGAGAAATTTCCTGTCCGTTTATCTTATACCGCTCAGTATACCGGGATAGATGGGGAGAGGTGAAAAGTCCGGTTTTATAGCCCGCTTCTGTTAACACCGAAGCAGTTAAGCTTGAAACCGAACCTTTACCATTGGTCCCCCCAATGTGGATTACTTTAAGTTTCTCCTGCGGATTACCAAGCCTCTTTAATAGTTCATAAATCCGCTCTAAGCCCAAATTTATCCCAAACTTGGTGAGATTGGCCAAAAATTCTAAGGCTTCGTTATAGTTCATGGGAAAACATCCCTATCCTTTGTTCTAATATTTCCTTTTCCCGGTAAAAACCAGACAGTTTTTCCCGTTCTTTGTTTATAACCTCCGCGGGAGCTTTAGCCAGAAAGCCCGGATTGTTTAATTTTTTCTCTAACCGCTCAATTTCCGCTAAAACCTTTTTAAGTTCTTTATTTAGCCGTTCTTTTTCTTTCTCCAGGTCAATTAAATCTTTTAGCGGTAAATAAAGAGTAATACCTGCTGCCACGCCGGTTAAAGCCCCATCCGGTGCGGGCATTTGGGCAACAATCCGGGGTTCACTTTGCGCTAATGCAGATATGGCCCAGGAGTTTTCGTTTAGTAAACTTCTCAGGCTTGAGTCAGCAGTTACTAAAATAACTTCTCCCCGCTTGGAAGGTGG
Organism: Carboxydothermus pertinax; assembly: GCF_001950255.1. NCBI lineage: Bacteria > Bacillati > Bacillota > Clostridia > Thermoanaerobacterales > Thermoanaerobacteraceae > Carboxydothermus > Carboxydothermus pertinax. The sequence continues at coordinate 128,558 of NZ_BDJK01000003.1, read as the reverse complement.
CACATTGACCTCGGCTCTTAACCTTCTTATCTCCCGGATAACTTCCATTAAACTGCTCATTTCTTTAACTGCGTCGGGATTGTTATACTCTACTTTAACCGTTGGCCAGGGAGCTAACATAATCGTTTTTCCTTCATGGGGTAGCTTTTGCCAGATTTCCTCGGTAATAAACGGCATAAAGGGATGGAGAAGTTCTAAAGTTGTTTTTAAGACCCAATAAAGGACTTCCCGGGCAGTATCGCCGCCAGGCATTTTCCCGTAAAGGCGCGGTTTAGAAAGTTCTACATACCAGTCGCAAAACTCATCCCAGATAAACTCGTACAATTCCCGCGCCGCTTCCCCAAGCTCATACTGCTCTAAATTAGCCGTTACCTTTTCAATAACAGAGTTTAAGCGCGATAAAATCCAACGGTCAGCTAAAGTTAAATCCTCCTTCTTTATTCCTTGAGGATTAAATCCTTCTAAATTCATTAAAACAAACCGGGAGGCATTCCAGAGTTTATTGGCAAAATTGCGCGCTCCATCAAGCCGCTCAAAGTGAAAACGCAAATCGTTTCCAGGGGTATTACCGGTTACCAGCATAAATCTTAAGCTATCGGCTCCGTGGCTTGCAATTACCTCTACCGGGTCAACCCCGTTTCCTAAAGATTTACTCATCTTTCTTCCCTGGGCATCTAAGACCAGACCGTGGATTAATACTTCCCGAAACGGCACCTGTTTCATAAACTCCAGGCCCATAAAAAGCATCCGGGCTACCCAGAAGAAGATGATATCCCGGCCGGTCACTAACACTGAAGTTGGGTAGTAATAGTGAAGTTCCTCGGTATTTTTCGGCCAACCCATGGTCGAAAAGGGCCAGAGAGCTGAAGAAAACCAGGTATCCAAAACGTCCGGGTCCTGATGGACTCTGGTACTCTGGCACTTGGGACAGCTTTTTACCTCTTCCCGGGAAGGAATAACTTCTCCACATTCTTCGCAATACCAGACCGGAATCCGGTGTCCCCACCAGAGCTGCCGGGAAATGCACCAATCCCGAATATTATAAAGCCAGTTAAGATAAATCTTGGTAAACCTCTCGGGAACAAACTTTACCTCCCCTTTTAAGGCAGCTTCGATAGCGGGCTTTGCTAAAGGTTTCATTCTTACAAACCATTGTTTGGAAAGCCTTGGTTCAATCACCGTATCACATCGGTAACAGTGCCCCACCGAGTGCTTAATATCTTCCTCTTTAACCAGAAGCCCTAATTCCTTTAAATCTTCAACTATTTTTTTCCGAGCAGCATAGCGGTCTAGCCCCTGATAACTTCCGGCATTTTCATTCATAATAGCTTCATCGTCCAGCACCACTACCTGGGGAAGTTGGTGGCGAAGCCCCACTTCAAAGTCGTTGGGGTCGTGGGCCGGGGTAATTTTCACCACACCGGTACCAAATTCCCTATCCACGTACTCATCGGCGATAACCGGTATAGGCCGGTTTAAAAGCGGCAGGATAACTTTTTTGCCAACGAACCCCCGGTATCGCTCATCGTCCGGGTGGACCGCCACCGCTGTATCCCCCAGCATCGTTTCCGGCCTGGTCGTCGCTACGGTGAGATAACCTGTTCCATCTTCTAATGGATATTTTATGTGATAGAGTTTGCCGTCCTGTTCTTGGTGTTCCACTTCTATATCAGAAATGGTGGTTTTGCAGTGGGGACACCAGTTGGTAATATAGTAGTCCCGGTAAATAAGCCCCTTTTCATAAAGACGTAAAAACACCTCTTTAACTGCCTCGGAACACCCTTCATCTAAAGTAAATCGCTCCCGGTCCCAATCACAAGAAGCCCCAAGAGTTCTTAGCTGCTCGGTTATGCGGTTTCCGTATTTTTCTTTCCAGGCCCAAACCCTCTCTAAAAACTTTTCCCGGCCCAAATCATCTTTCGAAAGTCCCTCTTTTCTAAGTTCCTCTTCCACTTTGGCCTGGGTAGCAATCCCTGCATGGTCGGTTCCGGGAAGCCAGAGGGTATTATACCCCTGCATCCTCTTATAGCGGGTAAGTATATCCTGCATCGTATTATCCAGAGCATGACCCATATGAAGCTGCCCGGTAACGTTTGGTGGAGGCATGACAATGGAAAAAGGTTTGCGCTCATCGGGCTCGGTATGGAAAAAGCCATTTTCCTCCCAGTATTTATACCATTTTTTCTCCACTTCCTGGGGTGAATAAACCGAAGGTATGGACATAGCTATTCCTCCCTTTTTGAATAATTAGTATCTTTAACTCCACCAGGTCATGATCGACCATCACAAAAAACGCCCCTTCCACCCAAGGGCGAAAGAGGCTTTTTCCGCGGTACCACCTTGCTTCCGGGATATCCCGGCACTTTAACGCTCTAACGGGCAAACCCGGCGAAAGGTACTCCTTTTCCCTTTCGCAATCTTAGGGGCGACCTTCCCGGCTCCTTCCAGGAAAACCTTTCAGCCTGAGGGCTTTCCTCTCTTTCTGGAGGCCGACCGGTACTCCTCCCCGGCATCATCTCTACCTTTTCCATTTTGAAATTATTTTATATTTTTCCCGCAAAACTGTCAACTTTAAACAGGTCACCGCATAACAGTTTTTTAGGGTGGTAATATGAGGAAAATCCTTAGTGCACTTTTTTTGTTAATCTTAATTATAATTGGGGTATTTTATACCCTTGCCCTTAGCTTAAATAACCAAACTACCTTTAGTCTTTATTTCCCCAAAAACTCTCCCCATTTCTGGCTTTTATATTATTTAAGTGACCACGGTTACTGGGACTTATACGGTACAAAAGTAAAACTTACTAATACTCCTGCCAACGCAACCCTTTTAGCCCTAAAATCTTCCGCTAAAATCCCCGCCGGTTATAAAATCCTTTTAAAGCTTTCTAATTTTGAACCATACACTGTCTACGCTCGCCAGACAATAAATTTAACCTTTACTAATAAAACAATTATCCTTCCCCCTAAAGGAAGTAAACAATACCGGGATGTGGTTGAGCTTCTCTCCCGTCAGGGCTTAAAACCGTATAAAGATTACACTCCTTACTTTGATCTGCCCGAGGGGATTAAAAAAACTGCCTTTGCTGCCGGAATCGGAAACCTCTTAATAGCCTCAACCCTAACTCCGTTGGATAATTTAACTTCAATTGGCTTTTTAAAAGCTCCAGATATAGGAATTTTAGCAGTAAAAGAAAATATTAGGCCAGGGGATTTAAAAACTATAATTTCCGCCGTCTACTGGGGACAAAAAGCTTTTTTACAAAACCCACACCCTACTGGTTTTTTAGGGATTCCCCCAAACACGCAAAAAGAACTTTTTCTTTTACTAAAAAAAGAAAGCTTTTTTCCCGAAAGTTTATTCTTTAATCCCGTAACTGTAGGAATAGCTCAACAATATTACCAAAATCCCAAGGGCCCTTTTTTTAAAAACTCTTTTTATCAAAAACTCTTTTTTACTATTAAAGAAAAGATTAATTTTAAAGATTGTCTGGGTTTTGTTTTTCGCAAAATATTTTCATGAAAAAACCACCACCAGTGCTGGTGGTGGTTTTTAGTGAACAGAAATTTCTTGGGTTTCGGTTATTTCCTTTTCCGGCAGCGGGGATTCAACTTCCGTCTTTTTCTCCCGAATTAAAGCTGCCTCTAAAACTTCATCCATATGTTTTACCAAAATAAATTTTAAACCTCGCCTTACCTGAGGGGGTATTTCTTCTAACTCTTTCCGGTTTTCATAAGGTATAATAATGGTTTTAATGCCGGCTCGTTTAGCTGCAAGGATTTTTTCTTTTAAGCCTCCTATGGGCAGGACCTTCCCCCGCAGGGTAATTTCTCCGGTCATTGCCACATCTTTTCTTACTTTTAGACCGGTTAAAGCCGATACCATAGCTGTCGCCATCGTAATCCCCGCTGACGGTCCATCTTTAGGAATAGCTCCTTCCGGTACGTGAATATGTAAATCATATTTTTCGTGAAAGTTTTCCTCTATTCCCAGTTCTTTAGCCCGGGAACGGATGTAGGAAAAACCTGCCTGCGCCGATTCCTTCATTACTTCCCCTAATTTTCCGGTAAGATAGAGTTTGCCGTTACCCTTTAAGACAGAAACTTCAATAAACATCACATCGCCGCCAACTTCTGTCCAGGCAAGGCCTGTAGCTACCCCAACCTCATCTTCGGCTTCAGCAATACCATAACGGTACTTAGGTATACCCAAATACTGTTCTAAGTTGCTAACAGTAATTTTTACTTCTTCCACGTTTTTGGTTAAAATTTCTTTAGCTGCCTTGCGACAAAGGGAAGCTATTTGTCGCTCTAAATTTCTTACCCCCGACTCCCGGGTATATTCCCTAATAATTTTTAAAAGGGTGTTAGTAGAAATTTTAAGGTTTTGAGGTTTTAACCCATGTTCTTTTATTTGCTTGGGTAAAAGATATTTCTCGGCAATCGCTAACTTTTCCTCTTCGGTATACCCCGGAATATGGATTACCTCCATCCGGTCTAAAAGCGGTCGGGGGATAGTATAGAGATTATTAGCTGTAGTAATAAACATGACATGAGACAAATCAAAGGGTAATTCTATGTAATGGTCAGAAAAACTATTGTTTTGCTCCGGGTCCAGTACTTCCAAAAGAGCTGCCGATGGGTCTCCCCGAAAATCCATGCTCATCTTATCAATCTCATCGAGCAAAAACACCGGATTTTGGCTGCCAGCATTACGCATCCCTTGAATAATGCGACCGGGAAGAGCTCCCACATATGTCCGGCGGTGTCCCCGGATTTCCGCTTCATCCCGAACTCCCCCTAAAGAAATCCGGACAAATTTCCGTTCTAACGCCCGGGCAATAGATTTGGCTAAAGAAGTTTTACCTACACCGGGAGGCCCAACAAAGCAAAGAATTGGCCCTTTCATTTTTTTAGCAAGCTTTCTTACCGCTAAATATTCTAAAATCCTGCTCTTTACCTTTTCTAAGCCATAATGGTCTTCTTCCAGAATTTGCTCAGCAAGCTTAATATCTAACCGATCTTTAGTCCGCCGGTTCCAGGGTAAGGCTAAAAGCCAGTCCAGGTAATTTCGCACCACCGTTGCTTCCGCTGCCATGGGAGGCATTTTCTCTAGCTTTTCAACTTCCTTTAAAGCTTTTTCTTCCACTTCTTTGGGAAGCCTTGCTTCTTTAATTTTTTCCCGGTATTCCTCCCCTTCGGCAACCCTTTCGTCTTTTTCTCCCAATTCCCGCTGAATTGCCTTTAACTGCTCCCGGAGGTAATACTCCTTCTGGGTCTTTTCCATTTGTTTTCTAACCCGTAAGTTTATCCGCCGCTCAATTTCTACTATTTCCAGTTCCCGGGCTAAAATTTCTAAAAGAATTTCCAGGCGATTTTTTATATCTAAAGCTTCTAAAATCCGCTGTTTATCCTCAATTTTTAAAGTCAGGTGGCTTGCTACAACATCTGCAAGCCTTCCCGGTTCCTCTAAATTAACCACAGTTATCGCTGTTTCCGGCGGAATCCTTTTGGAAAGCTTGACATATTGTTCAAACTGGTAAATTAAGCTTCTAGTTAATGCTTGAATTTCCGGGGTTTTGACTTCCTCTTCCTGAGCTATCTGGACCTCAACGCGAAAGAAGGGTTCGCTTTCTATATACTTTTTTATTTCTGCCCGTTGTAAGCCCTCTACCAGAACTCTTAAAGTACCGCCAGGAAGCTTTAAAAGTTGCTTTATCTCAGCAATAGTTCCAACGGTATAAATATCATCGGGGGTCGGCTCATCTATTTGGGCATCTTTTTGGGTAGCAAGGCAGATAATGCGGTCGGAAATCATAGCCTGGTCTATAGCAGCAATAGACTTTTCCCGGCCTACATCCAGATGTATCACCATATAGGGAAAAACCAATATTCCCCTTAATGGTAAAAGTGGTAACTCCCGGGTTTCCACTACTTATCACCTCCCATTTTGAGTACCATTATTCTATCACAAAATAATCTAAAAAGTAAGTTTAAGCTGGCGAAGTTTGGGCAGGCTTTTCCTGTTCTTTAAAAATATAAGCTAACGCTTCATCAACACTTTTTACGGGAACTAATTTTAATTTTTTATTATCCTCCACTTCAGGATAATTTCCCCAGGGTAAAAAAACGGTTTTAACTCCAGCGTTTATAGCTGCTTCAATTTTATCAGGAATCCCCCCTACCGGACAAACCTCCCCTAAAAGAGAGATTTCCCCGGTAAAAGCTGTTTTAGCAGGAATCGGCCGGCGTAAAATTGCTGAATAAAGAGCAATTATCAGGGCAAGTCCGGCCGAAGGACCATCTACCGGCCAGGGGGCAGGAAAGTTAAAATAAATATCATACCTTTGAGGATTAATTCCCGTTTGGCTCCTAAAAACTGCAAACACATTATCAAGAGCTCCCCGAATTTTACTCCTGGCCGTAAGTTCGGTATGGCTTTGGGAAAACTTTTCTTCCTCAATTATTCCGCAAACACAGACACTACCCGGAATACTTTCCGCCGGTTCGGCTAAAGCTTCTACCGCCAAAACAGCTCCCATCTTTGGGCCTGTGACCGCAAGCCCCAGGGCTTTTCCCACCGCAGGCTCTTCGGGAAGGATAATCTTTGGTTTAGGTTGATAATTTCCAGCCCGGGCTACAAACATAATATCTCTTGCTAAAATCCTTTTTCTCCCTTCGCCCAAGGCCATGCCAGCGGCCAGTTGCACTAAATTTACCGCCTCCCGCCCGGATTTTGCATAGCGTACTACCGTCTCGAGGGCCTGTCTTCCCAAAGTAATGCCAATTTTTTCGGCGGCATTTTTCGCAATTTGCCAGAGTTCCTCTTCCCCAAGGGGTTTAAAGAAAATTTCTAAACATCGGGACCTTAAGGCAGAAGGTAACTCTTCCGGGCTTCGGGTGGTTGCCCCTATTAAGCGAAAATCGGCCGGTAGTCCTTTCTGAAAGATATCGTGGATATGTTTGGGTATCTCCGGATCCTCAGAAAAATAATAGGCACTTTCTAAATACACCTTTCGGTCTTCTAAAACTTTTAAAAGTTTATTCATCTGGATTGGGTGAAGTTCGCCAATTTCATCAATAAATAAAATTCCACCATGGGCTTTAGTTACCGCCCCCGGTTTGGGTTGGGGAATGCCAGCAATTCCAAGGGGCCCTGCTCCCTGGTAAATTGGGTCGTGAACTGAACCTAAAAGGGGATCCGCGATTCCCCGCTCATCAAATCTGGTGCAAGTAGCATCTACCTCAATAAACGCTGCTTCTTCGGTAAAAGGTGAATTAGGGCTTTTTATAGCTTCTTTTAACACCAGCCGGGCTGCAGCTGTTTTTCCTACTCCCGGGGGGCCATACAAGATTACGTGCTGGGGATTGGGTCCACATAACGCTGCCTTTAAGGCACAAATTCCCTCTTCCTGACCAATGATTTCCGAAAAACTCTCTGGTCGGGTCTTTTCTGTCAGGGGCTCCGTTAAAGATATCTTTCTTAGCCGGTTAAGTTTAGCCAGTTCCTTTTCGCTTTCCCGATTAAGATAAGTTTTGTTTACCTGCTGGGCTCTTCCCTGAGAAAAAAGAAGGGCCAAAATTGCTGCTAAAAGGATAATCTGGCCCACCGCAAAAATTCCAGTTAAACCGTCCATTTCCATCACCTCTTTCCTATTATTACCAGAAAGAGGTTGTCTCATATTTAAAATTCTAAATCCTTTTCTTCCCGCCAAGCTAAATACATTAAAACTCCTGATATTGCCATGCCGGTTAAGTGAACCACCCACCAGCCCGGTTCCATAAATCTTAAATTTTTCGGAAGCTTCTTCTTTAAATGGTGCATTAAAAATCATCTCCCTGCCTAAGTTATTCTGAAAAGCTTTAAAAAATCAATACCCCAGTAATCCTAATCCAATTAAATGTTTCCGGAAGTTCTTTCACACTAACACCTCCTCGATTAATTTACCTTTAGTTTTCCCCATCCTTTTTATTTTACTTGCCAACCCTATTCCAACATCTGCTTTTAAACAAAAACAATAAAAAAGAAGTGGTCCTTGCTTAAATACCAAGTACCACTTCTTATATCTTTAAATTATCTTCCAACTGCCAAACTCTAATCTCCAACATCCAGTTAAGCTGTTTCTTCTTTTTTGCCTTTTTTCCGCTTTTCCGTAGCCCCCACTAAAATGGGTTTAGCCTTATTTTCAATGACATCCCGGGTAATCACACATTTTACAATATCTTTCCGCGAAGGGATCTCGTACATGACCTCCAGCATTACTTCTTCTAATATTGCTCGTAATCCCCGGGCTCCGGTATTTCTTTTAATTGCTTTTTGGGCCACCGCCCTTAAAGCATCTTCTTCAAATTCTAAAGTTACCCCATCAAGTTCAAAAAGTTTCTGGTACTGACGCACCAAAGCATTTTTCGGTTCAGTTAAAATTTTCACCAACGCTTCTTCATCCAGAGCATCTAAAGTAACGATTATTGGTAAGCGGCCTACAAACTCCGGTATTAAGCCAAACTTTAACAAATCTTCCGGCATGATATGGCGCAGAATTTCGCCGATGTTTTGCTCTTTTTTCGGCCGGATTTCCGCTCCAAAACCAAGGCCTTTTTTACCAATCCGGCTTTGGATTATCTTATCTATCCCTTCAAAAGCACCACCTACTATAAAAAGGATATTGGTGGTGTCAATCTGGATAAACTCCTGGTGCGGGTGTTTTCGCCCCCCTTGAGGCGGAACCGACGCAATGGTTCCCTCCAGGATTTTTAAAAGGGCTTGTTGTACCCCTTCTCCGGAGACATCCCGGGTTATGGACGGATTTTCTGATTTCCTGGCGATTTTATCAATCTCGTCAATATAAACAATACCTTTCTCCGCCCGTTCAATGTCGTAATCAGCATTTTGAATTAATTTTAAGAGGATATTTTCCACATCTTCCCCGACATAACCGGCTTCCGTCAGGGCTGTAGCATCGGCTATCGCAAAGGGAACGTTTAGAAATTTTGCTAAAGTCTGGGCTAAAAGGGTTTTACCGGAGCCGGTAGGCCCAAGCATAATGATGTTACTTTTAGACAGCTCCACATCATCAATTTTACCACCTAAGTTTATTCGCTTATAATGGTTATAAACCGCAACCGAAAGGACTTTTTTGGCCTCTTCCTGACCAATAACATACTGGTCAAGATAAGCCTTTATCTCCTGGGGTTTGGGAAGCTCCTCCAAAGTAAGCTCCAAGTCATCGGCCAATTCCTCTTCTATGATTTCATTACAAAGCTCAATGCATTCATCACAAATATAAACCCCGGGTCCAGCCACAAGTTTTTTAACCTGGTCTTGATGTTTCCCACAAAAAGAACATTTTAATTGATTTTTATCAAACATTTCATCACCTCAAAACTTATTTGCGTACAGTGATCACCTCATCGATAATTCCGTACGCTTTAGCTTCTGTAGCCGACATAAAGAAATCCCGCTCGGTATCCCGATCGATTTTTTCCCTAGGCTGGCCGGTATGTTTGGTCAACAACTCATTTAAAGTATCTTTCATCCGTAAGATTTCCCGGGCGTGGATATCTATATCGGTCGCCTGTCCTTGCACTCCCCCTAACGGCTGGTGAATCATAATCCGGGCATAAGGCAAGGAAAAACGCTTACCTTTAGCCCCTGCTGCTAAGAGAAAAGCTCCCATACTCGCCGCCTGACCTATGCAGATGGTAGAAACATCCGGTTTAATATACTGCATAGTATCATAAATGGCCATTCCCGCGGTCACTACTCCACCAGGGGAATTAATGTATAAATGAATGTCTTTCTCTGGATCTTCTGCTTCTAAAAACAGCATTTGAGCTATTACCAAATTGGCCACATGGTCGTCAATGGGCCCTCCAATAAATATTATGCGGTCTTTTAGTAACCTTGACCAAATATCATAACTTCTTTCCCCACGACTGGTTTGCTCCACTACAATGGGAACTAAGTAGCTCATAATGATACCTCCTTAAATTTAAACGGTTTTGGCATTTTCAACTAAAAAGTTAATAGTTTTCCGGCGGACGATGGAATAAGAAAGATCATCCATCCGACCGGTAAAGAGCTTTTTAATCTCCTCTACCGGCTGCTGGTAAAGCTCAGCAATTTTACTAAGCTCCTGTTCTAATTCTTCAGAAGATGCGGTAATTCCTTCTTTTTTAGCTATGGCTTCTAAAACCAGCTCGGTTTTAACATTTCTTTCTGCCCTTGGCTTTAATTCTTCTTTTAGTTCCTCTAAGGTTTTTTTCTGATATTCAAGATATTGCTCTAATGTTAATCTTTCATACTTTAATTCCTCTTCAAAATAATGAAGGATATGGTCTACTTCGTGATTTACTAGGCTTTCCGGGATTTCTACCGCCGCATTATCGACAGCCTTCTCAATTAAGTCACTCTCCATCTTTTCCCGGGCGATATTTTCTTTGGATTGGGCAATCTTTTTCTTCAGGTCTTCTTTTAGTTCTTCTAAAGTGGAAAATTCGGAAACATCTTTGGCAAATTCATCATCAAGAGGAGCTACTTCTTTTCTTTTAATTTCTTTTAAGGTTACATTAAAGACTGCAGGCTTACCCGCAATATCTTTTTTATGGTAATCTTCCGGAAAAGTGACGTTTATTTCTCTGGTTTCCCCTGGCTTCATCCCCACGATTTGCTCTTCAAATCCCGGAATAAAAACGTTAGAGCCAAGTTCTAACCGATAATCTTCAGCGCTACCCCCTTCTAACGGTTCTCCATCAATTTTTCCGGCAAAATCGATTACTACCATATCCCCAAGTTTAGCCTCTCCATCTTCAACGGTAACTAGCTTGGCATAACGGTTTTGAAGGTAGGTAAGCTCTTTTTCTACTTCTTCTTCGGTTACCTCTACCGGCATTTTCGTTACCTCCAAACCGGTATACTGCCCGAGCTCTACATCAGGCTTTACATCCACCACCGCTTTGTAAACCAGAGGTTCATTAACTCCATAGGAAACTAAGGAAACTTCAGGCTTATCCACCGGCTCAATAGCTGCTTCCTCTATAGCCTTGACGTAACTTTCCGGCAAAAGCGCATCTAAAGCTTCTTCGAGAATGTAACCTTGACCCACCTGTCGTTCTACTAAGACACGAGGGGCTTTTCCTTTTCTAAATCCTGGTATTACTACTTTTTGAGCAATTTTTTTATAAGCTTTTTCGTACGCTTTGGCAACTTCTTCGGCTTCTACCTCTACAGTTAATTCCACTCGACTTTTTTCAAGCTTTTCTTTTGTTACTTTCATTGAATATCCTCCTTGCAGTATGTATTTAAATTTTTATCTTTATTTTGCCATTTTATGGCATTTAAAACTAAACCAAAAAGATACTCAATTACTATTATATTCTACACACTCTCACAGTTTTGTGCAACTAAAAATGCCTAAATAACAAAAAACTCCGGCTTTACCGGAGCATTTCTTCTGGAGCGGAAGACGGGATTCGAACCCGCGGCCCTCGCCTTGGCAAGGCGATGCTCTACCACTGAGCCACTTCCGCCAATTTTAGTTTAACTGGTGCGGGTGGAGGGACTTGAACCCCCACGGTTGCCCACTGGATCCTAAGTCCAGCGCGTCTGCCAGTTCCGCCACACCCGCGCTTTTAGAAGTTAGAATTTGGAGGTTAGAAAATGGAAATTGGAAATAAAACAAAAAATATAAAAAAAATATAAATAAAAAGCTAAAGGTTATTTTACCGTCTAACCTCTAACTTCTAATTTCTAAAGAATGGTGAGCCATGAAGGACTCGAACCTTCGACACCCTGATTAAAAGTCAGGTGCTCTACCAACTGAGCTAATGGCTCACAACAAAGATTTATTATAACGGCCTTCGCCGTTATTGTCAAGTGGCTGGGGCGGCTGGATTCGAACCAACGAATGGCGGTTCCAAAGACCGCTGCCTTACCGCTTGGCTACGCCCCAGTAGGGAATTTGGGGTGGGTGATGGGATTTGAACCCACACTGTCATGATCCACAGTCATGCGCCTCCTAACCGTTGGGCTACACCCACCATATTGGAAATTGGATATTGGAGATTGGAGGTTGGAAAATAATTTATTAATTAACTGAAGTTAGATGTAACCTAACCTCTAACTTCCGACTTCTGACCTCCAGAAATGGCGTCCCCGGAGGGACTCGAACCCCCAACCTACGGATTAGAAGTCCGTTGCTCTATCCATTGAGCTACAGGGACAAATCAATAAATGGAGCGGGTGATGGGAATCGAACCCACGCGACTGGCTTGGAAGGCCAGGGCTCTACCATTGAGCTACACCCGCTCGTTTCTCCGTGCATCAATTAGTATAAATAAATAAACCGGTTTTGTCAATAAATAATTTGCTGGTGAATTTTGGCGGAAAAACGTTATAAATAAACAATTTCGGCCTCAAAACCTTCTTCCAAAATCTTTAAGATCGCAACGCTCCCCCCTTTTCCCTCCCGAGGTAGGGATGGGCTTCCCGGATTTAAAAACCAAAGGCCATTTATCCTAGTATAAACCGGAACGTGGCTATGACCGAATATTACCAGTTCAGCCTTTAAACTTTCTGCTTTTTGTGCCAAAAGTTTAAGATCATGTTTGACGTAATAAGAGTGTCCATGGGTTAAAAATATTCTTTTCCCTGATATTTCAATTGTTTCTTCTTCTATGCCGTCCCAAACACCATCGCAGTTCCCATAAACCGCATACACCGGTATTCCCAGCTCCGAACCCAGAAAAATCCCATCCCGGTAATAATCCCCCGCATGGATTATTCCCGTAAAAGCACGCCCTTTGGCATACTTTACTACTTTTTCAACGCGCCCATGGGTATCGCTAACTACAAGAAATTCCACCGTTTTGCCTCCTTAATTTTTTGAAAAAGCTCTACTAAGGCCCTGGCCCGGTGGCTAATTTTATTTTTTACCTCAAGGGGTAGTTCAGCCATGGTTTTCCCATACTCAGGAAGATAAAAAACAGGATCATAGCCAAAGCCACCTTTACCCCTAAGCTCGTTTAAAATAATCCCCGAACATTCTCCCCGGGCCATTACCCTGTGACCATCAGGGAAATAAAGGCAAAGGACAGCCACAAAGCGGGCAGTTCTTTTTGCAGCTGGCACGCCTTTTAATTCCTGCAAAAGTTTTTGGATATTTTTAAAGTCATCCTTGGGTTCACCCGCATAGCGGGCCGAATATACTCCCGGTCTTCCCCCTAAAGCATCAACCACAAGCCCCGAATCATCGGCTAAAGCCGGAAGCCCGGTAAGCTTTGCGACCAGGGATGCTTTTTGCAAAGCATTTTCTTCAAAAGTCGCGCCTTCTTCGGGGATTTCCCCGATTTCCGGAAAGTCTAAAAGGCTTAAAAATGATACCTTTAATTCCGAAAGCATGGAAGAAAATTCTTTAATCTTACCCTGATTTTTACTGGCTATTACTATTTGCTCCATTTACAATCCCTATCTTTCCAGCAATTTCCCCTAAGGCTTGTTTTTGAATATTAATTAGTTCCCCAACCCCTTTTTGGGCTAAGGTCAGAAGTTCCTGTAATTCTTCCATTGAAAAACTTGCCTCTTCGCCGGTACCCTGGACTTCTACAAAACGGTTATTTCCAGTCATCACCACATTCATATCCACCAGCGCTTTAGAGTCCTCGGCAAAATTTAAATCTAAGACCGCCTCCCCTTCAACGATTCCCACACTAACCGCCGCCACAAAATCTTTTAACGGTATCACAGGTAATATACCGTTTTCCACCAGTTTGTTTAAAGCCAGCGCCAAAGCCACAAAAGATCCGGTAATTGCAGCCGTCCGGGTACCACCGTCGGCCTGGATGACATCACAGTCAATCCAGAGGGTACGTTCCCCTAAAGCTTTTAAATCCACTACTCCCCGTAAGGCCCGGCCGATTAGCCGCTGAATTTCTAATGTTCGCCCTGACTGTTTGCCTTTGGCCGCTTCCCGGATATTGCGCGTTTCCGTACTCCGGGGGAGCATCCCGTACTCGGCAGTAATCCAGCCTTTTCCTTCCCCTTTGGCAAAAGGAGGCACTTTATCTTCAACGGTAGCGGTACAAACTACCCGGGTATCGCCCATTTCTATTAACACCGAGCCTTCGGCGTGTTTTATGTAATCGGTGATAATCTTTACCGCCCTTAATTGGTCCTTTTCTCTACCGTCACTGCGCATTAAATCACCCCGTTTTCCTGTTGTCCTACAACCCCGGCAATAATATAAAGCTTTTCAATGGGGTCGTATTTTAACTCTTTAACTATTTTAAAACCTTTTATTTCGCCAGTACGGGAAACATGAATGCGGGGTCCGGTACATTCCACCTTTTCCCCACCAAGCTTAATATGTTCTTCATCATAATAACAAATTGTAAGGTTAGCGGCAATCAACTCTTTAACCCTTTTCTCCAGCGCCTCAAGATCAATTTCCGGTTTTTCCTTAAATTCCAGCAAAAAACCGTGACGAATATCGCTATGGACCTCCGGCTTTAAAATCCCCATTTCCCTTAAAACATATCCCGTAAGGTCTTCCGCCGAATGAGCCATTTTCCGAAAAACCAGTGAGGGAAACACTTCCTCGGCCACTTCCTGGGGAAAAGGGCCAAAAACATTAGGACGAAAGAGTATCACCTCAGCCCCAATACCAATTAAAAGCTCGGCATTAATCTTTAAATGGGGATATAATAAGTCAAAATGTTCAATGATTACCCGTCGACCTTTATCGATAGCTTTTTTAACCGCATCCGCCAGGCGAAAGGGCGGGGTAAAAGCCAGCTCAAAGCGAACATCCAGGTGATAAGAGTGGTGACGGAAATTTTCCCGCTCATAATCTTCCATTAACGGCAAAGGCCGAATATTAATACCTTCGTCATCATTGGTAAGTTCCAATCCGGGAAACATTCCCCGGATAAGAAGTGATTTCCCAGCCCCGGCATCACCTATTAATCCCACCAGTTTGTCTTTAGGGGTTAAATACCGCTCTGCCAGGACTGAACCTAACGCCATGAGCCGGTGTTTACCCCGGGGAGCAAAATAAACAGCTTTTAACAGATACTCATGGGGATAAATGCTCATAATATTACCATTCCCTCCCGGGCAGCTAAAACCCCAGGGTAAATTTCCTGAACTTCCCCAAGAAGCTTCAAAACCTCATAAAAAGGCCAAAAATGGGTTATAACTAGGGTTTTCACGTCAGCGTTTTTCGCTAAATTGGCACAATCGTAAGTGGTTAAGTGATTATCCTGGGTAAAACTGGTATCTTGCTTCAACCCGGTACACTCTGCCAATAATAAATCAACGCCACGGAAAAACTCTTCATGGCTCTTTAAATAGCCGGTATCGCCAGTATAACCAAAGGTTTTGCCCATTGCCGTAAACTTAAACCCGTAGGAGAGCACGGCATGGGTATTTTTTACAGCCCAAACACCAAGGCCCTTTAAATTGAAAAATTCCCCTTCTCCAATAGGAATTAACTCAAAAAACTCCTGATATTTTGCTAAATCCGGTTTCTCTGGAGCCTCGGGGTAAAAAAGCTTTATTTTTTCCGCTCGTTTTCCAGTAAAAAATAAGCTTCGCGCCAGATAACGGAGGATTGGTAAATCGGCTACATGGTCTTCATGCCAGTGGGAAAGGATTACCGCATCTAACTTTTCCGGCTGTCCCCATTTTAAAAGGTTCGCCACTGCTCCACTGCCCACATCCACTAATACCTTTACTTCCTCCGTTTCTAAAAGGTATGAGGAAGTTGCCCCGCCCGGTGCTGGGAAAGGTGCCCAGCACCCTAAAACTGTTAGCCGCATTAAAGCCCACCCCCGTATTTTAAGCAGCCGATTGCTCCGTTAAACTGTGGCTCCCGGGGAATTACTACTTCTACCTCAAGCTCCTTTTCAATAATATGTTTTAGAGCCCTACTGTAGGCCACTCCGCCGGTAAATACTACTTTTGGTGAAAAAAGTTTTTTTAACATTGGAGCAATCCTTTTAAAAATAGTATAATTTACCCCAGCAGCTAACTGCTCCAGAGAATACCCTTCTACCACCTTGCCTAAAAGTTCCGTTTCGCCAAAAATAGCACAGGTACTAGATAGTTCTACTGGATTTTCGTAGAAATTTCCCAGTTCATCTAAAGAAATCTTTAATACCGAAGCCATATTTTCCAGATATCTTCCGGTAGAAGCGGCACATTTATCGTTAGTAAGAAAATCAATAAGCTTACCCTTGCGCACTAATACCACTTTGCTATCCTGTCCCCCTAGGTCTAAAAGGGTAAAATCCAAAAGCCCCGTCTGGTAAACCGCCCCTAAAGCATGGGCACGGATTTCCGGTATTTCTTCCCCACCTTTAATTTTAACCGCCTGGCGTCCATAGCCGGTGGAGACGATTTTTGCAATTTCCTTTAACCCTATAGCCGAAAAATCCACCACCAATTCGCCATCCACCAGCTTTCCGTATTTCCGGTAAAAGCTTACCGTATCAAAAAGTAAAAACTTAAGTTCCCCGTCTTCTTTTATTGCCATTTTTACGTTTCTACTCCCAAGGTCAATTCCTATATGCATGTTTATCACCTTTTAACGAATCATGTCTAAAAAAGCATCCACCCGCATCCGGGTGCGGGCATCCATCCTCCCCGGTTTATCTCCCTCCAAAGTTAATATTGGTAGGTGAATTTCCCGGCGGATGATTAAATCCTCAATTTGGCGGTAGCAAAAACTCTGGGCATAATGAATAACCGCATCCACTTCCCGCATTTCTAATTCTTTTTTGATATCCGAAAGCCTGGCAAAAATTCCGTAAGGATAAGTATAAAGCTGGTACTGCCGCACTAAGTCTTCCTCTAAATACGGCATGGAAAATTGCCGCTGTACCTCGTTAAACACCACCCTTGCTCCCCGCTCTTCTAAATAATCATAAAGGTCTGGAATAATCGGGGGTACCCCGATATAAGCAATTCTTAGTTTTTCTTTTTCCCGTGGTCTCTTTTTTACTTCTTTTAAAAATTCCTCCAACTCTTTCTGAAATTCCTCGGGATTTTGGTTAAAATCGCTCGACGATACTAGCCAGAGGTGATTTTCGAAACCGGTTACTTTACCTTCGGCATAAGTTAGAAAATCCAACTCCACCAAAAACTTTCTTATTTCATCTAACTTCTTTTTAACTTCCCGCGTCTTTTCCCAGGATGTCCCAAGAGCTTTAATTAACTTTTCCAGCTGGTGGGCTAATAAGTCATAATCCCGGTCAAAGGGATAGGCAAAAGGAATAATTTCTTTGCCCGCTAACATTAAGGTTTCCATTAAAGCATGGGTATTGCTGCAATCCCCCTGGGTTACGGCAATAATCGTAGAAATTTCCGGGTCATTTTTGGCCACCGTATATAAACCTTTAATCCAGGCACAGAGGTTGCGCGGATACCCCTCTTCCTCGGCCTCTTCCACCAGTGCCTGGGGAGAAGGAGCGGTAATAAAAATATTGTTTAAATCTACCGGAATTTTACCAGCAGCAAAAACCGCTTCTACCGGTATCGTCGTGGTAATTCCAACTTTCATAGCTTCACCTACTTTGTCCTTGGTTTTCCTACTAGCATCCCTTTACCAATAGCATAAATATCGTCTATTACCATTTGAAAGCTCGGCTCCCTTCCCTCTTTAAGCCCCCGGCGTCTTAACCGTTCCTGGTGATATTCCCGGATTTCGCTATCAAAGGGAAGATTCCCAAACTCTAAAATCCGCACAGCCCCGGTATCATCCCTTGCCGGCAGGATTTTCCCAAGATTAAAACGACTGGGAGCAAAAGGCACATCAATAACTCCCGCAGCAAAAGCCCGTTCAATACCTGTTACCAGTTCTCCTTCACCAAGCTCCAAGGTGCGTTCAATGATCGCCCTTGCTTCTTTTTTCACCATTTCTTTTTCTAAAAGGTATTCTTCATTAACCATAAACCGCTGGTCTTTTAGCATATTTACAATCTGCCGGGTAGTTTTTAACCCCTGGGCATTGGCTTCTTTAGTAGGAACCCCTAAAGCTTCATGAGGGGTTTTCACAATAACTTTATTAGCTTTTGCCAATGCCGCTGCCACAGCCCCCCAGGCAATGACCGCAAAGGCCCGGGCCTCATCCTGCGGGAAACCGCCCATCCACTGGTGAAAGACAGTGGTTAAATCCACATCCGGAAAACCAAAGCGTTTTAAGTAATCTTCAGCCAGTTCAACCATCCCGTGCAAAGCTGCTACGTCCTGGTTTAAATTTCCACATTGCCCAAGACCCAGGGTAAAGCTTTTTACCCCTTGCTCTGCAGCTAAAAGTAACTCTAAAATATTTATGGCAATGGTAATAGCCGGCGGTACTAAAGTGCCCGTAAGGGGCCCAAAAGATTCCCGGTTTATCAAAACCCCGTTTTCCGCATAATAACCAATTAAGCGGTCAACATACTGCCAGTCTTCAAGAGATTTTCTTAAAGGTACCTCCTTAGCGTAAGGGATGTTATAGGTAATACCTCCCCCTTCAAAGCTAGAAAATCCTCCCGCCAAGGTTATTTCTGCCAAAAGCCGGGCATCGGGAGTCCCGTGGCGTACCTGTACCGGAACCTTTAATTCTTCAATAATTTTGCGGCAGGGATATACCCCGTAATTTACTGCCGGAAACCCGTTTAACATGGAACGACCTTCCGCTAGGCTTTCTTCTATTCCTCTTTGGGCTTCCTGATAGCGATTTTGCCGGGTATAACTGTCTATAGTCGTTGGCAAAAAATCCGCTTCCCCTTCTTTTTCTAAATATTTCAAAAGAGCTATATGCTCGTTTAGTAAAGCAACCCCAGCCCGGGGTTGAATGGCGGTTACTCCTTCCTCTTTTACTTTTTTAAGTTTTAAAGCAAAGTTTTTTTCCGGCGGTAAGGCTTTATGAAAATTAATTCCCTCTTCCAACGAAACTTCTGCCCCGGTAGGCCAGGTAGCTAAAACTTCAGCGCGCTTTTTAAAAAACTCATCAAGGTCAATTTTCCCTTTCATTGCGTAATTCCTCCCAGTGTTATGAAATTTCTTCAATGAAATCTAAAAGTTTTATACTAGTATCCATATCTTCCTCGGCTAATAATCCAATAGCAAATAAAAGGTAGCTGGTATCTAAGTAAAATCTTGGATTCTTTGGCTTTAATATACTTGGTATACTTTCTTCATAGGTTCCCGCCGCTAAAATCCCTGCTGGCTCTCTGGTATAAACCAGCGGTCCTCCTGTTCCCACCAGAACCGGTACCGCTGTTAAATCCTTACCGTACTGAATGTAACTTTTCCCGGAAGGAGTCCAGACTTCTTCAAGTCTTCCCGCATGCCGGTTCATTGCGGTTTTTACACAAATTCGGGCTAAAGCTATTTCGATTTCCCATTCTCCGGAGGTTTTAGGGAGATAAGTAGGAATTTGGGAAATTTTTGCAACATAGCTATTAACTTCTTCCATACTAATCCCTAAAGCTAAAAACTCCTTTTCCCCATACTCTACTACATTTTTTACCGTTCGCCTTAACCCTAAATCCCCCTCGACCGTTCTTTTAACGTACGGTTCCGGAAGACCTTTTAAACTTACGCCCGATAAGGTTGGTGTGCCCGAAGCTACCGAATAAACATCAGTGGTAGCCCCCCCGACGTCAACCAAGATAAGCTCGCCAAGCTTTTTAGCTAAAATTTCCGCCCCTTTTAAAACCGCCAGAGGAGTAGGCATCATGACTTTATCGACGATTTGTTCGGCCTTTTTTAAGCCTTTAGCTTCAACTATTTTTTCTAAAAAGATTTCCCGAATAATCTTTTGCACCGGTTCAATATTTAAATTATTTAAATCCGGAAGAACATTAGGAGCAATTTTAAAATCCACCTTGCCCGCAAAAATTTCCGCAATCTCCCTAGCCGCCGAGCGGTTCCCCGCCACCAAAACCGTTCCTTTTAGCTTTAACCGGGAAAGTTTTTTGGCATTTTCCACAATATACTTTTTATTTCCCCCGTCGGTACCTCCGGCTAGCAGAATAATGTCAGGATTTAAGGCCAAAAGCTCGTCTAAATCCTCAGGAGTCAATTCATAACTATACGTTTTTTCTACTCGAGCGCCGGCGGTAAGAGCTGCCTTTTTCGCCGCTTCAGTAGTTAAATCCTTGACCAGTCCTACCGCCGCCATCCTAAGTCCCCCGGCGGCCGAAGAGGAAGCAAGCTTTAATTTATACTCCTGTTTTCCCACCTGCCGGGACAATTCTAAAAGGCAATCGTTTATGCCAATTGTTACATCGGTTTCTACAGTAGTGTAGGCCTTTGCCGACGCCAGGAGTTGCCCGGTTTTTAAATCTACCACCCGTCCTTTTGTATATGTACTTCCAATATCCAGAAAAAGCCCTAAAGCCACAATATTAGCCCCCTAGTTATAGTCCAAGGTCTTGTTTTAAAGCTAAAATAGCTTCTTCCGGCATAGTTCCCGGAGGAAATACCCGGTCAAAGCCCATCGCTTTAAACTTCTTTTCCACTTCGGCAAAATCCTGTTTTCCTACCACTAAATTGCCGCCGACATACAAGAGGACATTTTCCAACCCAGCTTCAATAAATTTTTCCTTAAGCCCCCGGCAATCAATTTCCCCGTGCCCGTAAAGGGAAGAGACAAGTACCGCCCGGGCATCCGTTTCTAACGCCGCCTTAACAAATTCCTCTTGACTTACCATCACCCCCAGGTTATGCACGCGAAAGCCAGCATTGGTTAGGGCATACTCCAGAATTTTATTACCTATCGCATGAACATCAGCTCCAATTACCCCAAGTACTAAGTTTACTTCTTTCATACCATAACCCCCAGGTCAATTTTTTTAACAGTATCTATCGTAGAGCCCAAATACAAACTCCCAAGTTTTTTTATGCTTTCCCCATCTCCGGTAACAAAAAACTCTACTTTACCCTCATTTTTACCTAATAATTTATTTTCTTTTAATTTTAGATAAACTTCCTGAGCCACATAAGCCGCAGGGTCAATTAAGCGTACCTTTGGGTATAATTTATTTATAGTCTTTCCTAAAAAAGGATAATGGGTACAGCCAAGGATAATATCAAAAAGCCCATCGGCTATAAGCGGCTCAAGGTATTCACGGGTTGCCGCTTCCACTTCCGGTCCCGTTATTATGCCCTTTTCAATTAAAGGCACATAAAGAGGACAAGCCATCATTTGGACTTTTTGAAACTTATTGCTCTCCAATAATTTTTTTTCATAAAGTCCGCTTTCTACGGTTGCTTTGGTAGCCAGTACCCCAACTTTTGCAATGGAAGATAAATTTTTTCTTAAAGGTTCGATCATTCCTTCCATTAAAACCGGATATTTTTCTTTTAAAATCGGTAAGGTTAAGGCTGAACTGGTATTGCAAGCAAAAACCACCATCTTAACCCCTAATTTTAAGAAAAAACGAATAATGGCCTCTCCTAAAACTAAAAGCTCCTCTTTGGATTTGGAGCCATAAGGCACATGGGCTGTATCTCCTAAATAATAAAAATTTTCCCGCGGCAGTAAATTTATTAATTCTTTTAGGACGGTTACCCCGCCCACTCCCGAATCAAAAATTCCTATTCCCAGTGAAGCGTTGTCCAACGGCTAAACCTCCTGTAAATATTTTATAGTCGCCAGTAGATATTTTATTGCCAAATCCCATCCCTTGATACTCTCTTTTATTATCCCACATAAAAGCTGTTTTTTCCATCTACTGCCCTTTTAAAAAAAACTCCAAACACAAAAAAAGTCAAGGGATTTTAAGAAAAAAACCTTTTTCGGCCAAAAGCCAAAAAAGGTTTTCCTTAGTTTTGGATTTTAATCATCGCTTCATTTTTTTCTACCGGTATCGTTAAATCCATGTGCCCTTTTAAGCTTTCCACCTTTTCCCCTTCTACCCGAAACTCCACTTTTTTAATAGTCGGAAACTGACAAAGGGTATCCACAATCGAATAGACGGTTAAAGCTTCCGCTGCCGAACCCCCAGGATGATTTTCCACTATTTCCCGGCTTAAATCTACAATGCAAAGGCCATCGGGCTTAATATTAATGTCCCGCAGTACCGTACCTGCCGGTACCGCTGGTTTTAAGCCAGAAGTTTTAGGTCCGAGGAAAAGCTCATTTAAAGTTTCCCGGGCTATAGAAGGTACTTTAGCTATTGCTCGTTTTTCCGGTACTAAGTACTCGCCAGTCTCATCAACAAAGTATAACACCACTTCCGTCATTTCTACGTTTTGACTTACATCCACATTTTCTTCCCGTACTTCCGTTTTATCCGGTACCACCGCTTTTTGTTTAAAAATCTTTTCCCACAGGCCACATCCGGTAACGGCCACCATTAAAATAATCGCCAAGAAAATTACTAAAATTTTCTTATTCATTTTTTTCACCTCCTTAAATAAACCTTCCTTTTAGTTTAATACTAATAAATAAGTATTCGGAAAAGGACAAGTTTATTACTGGAGGGATGAAAAATGTCTCGCAAACTTCTGGTTATTTTTTTAATTTTAATGTTTTCTCTTAACTTTAAAGTTTCTTTGGCCTCTAATAAAAACATTATCATCATTGAAGCCCGGTCTAGAACCCTTTACCTTTTTAGTGACAATAAATATATAAAAAAATACCCGGTTGCTCTCGGTGATTTAGAAACACCCACGCCCATTGGCAAGTTTAAAATAACCTTCATGCGCAAAAACTGGGGCAGTGGTTTTGGCAGTCGTTTTTTAGGTTTAAATGTACCCTGGGGGATGTATGGTATTCACGGAACTAACAAGCCCGGGTCGATTGGAAGTTACGCCAGCCACGGTTGCATCCGGATGTTAAACCGGCATGTGGAAGATTTGTATGAAAGGGTAAATCCCGGCGACCAGGTAATTATTTTAGGCAATCCTTTTACCTACCAGGCAGAACCCTGGCGTCAGCTCGTAGTCGGATCAAAAGGAAGCGATGTACTGATAATCCAGGAGCTTTTAAAACTAAAAGGTTACTACCCTGGTCCTTTAGACGGTATTTTTGGCCCGCAAATGGAAAAAGCCGTAGTCAAATTTAGGAATGACTACGGCCTTCCCTATGATAACCGTGTTAACCGGAAAATGTACCACCTCTTGGGAATAAGCAGTTAATTTAACTCAATAACATTGGGCTTAAAACCTAGCTTCTTTAAAAGTTGCAAATAATCATCGGGAGTTACTTCTTCCCATTTTTTGTTTAACAGAGTTAAAAGTACCCCCTCCATCACGTTTGTTCCAAAAGAACGACCGTTTAACACCGGCGTGGTAGTCACCAGCATTTTTGCCCCCTTGATTTTTAACTCTTCTACATCTTCTTTAGTTGTCGTATTGGTTAAAATTATCTTACCGTCAATCCTTTCGGGCAAATGTTTTTTGATATAGAGATAATCTCCGGCAATTATATCTGCCCACTGGTAGTAACGGTCGTGTCGGGTTTTCTTTTCCCGGATTTCCTGTTCTTTACCTGTTGGGTAGAGAACCTGAAAAGGAAGTTTTGTAAAAATGGGAAGTAAAAGGGCCGCTAAAACATTCAAAGTACCAAGCTTTTTAATGGGAATTGGAATACCAAGAGCAAAAATCAAATCCCCAAAAATTACTTGAGCCCCGGTTTCCACTAAAGCCTCCGCCATTCCAAAGCGGTCTACTCCTGAAACCAGCAATACTTTACTTTTAGGGGTGATAATCCCCTCCCGGGCAAGCTCCCGTACCACTTCTCGTTCTAAAGTATTTTTAAGTCCACTGCCGTCTACCGCTGGAGTAGTTTTTACTGCCTGTAAAAGTCTAAGGCCGTCTCTTATTGCATACCGGCGTCCACCGGCATAAAGATATACATCAATTCCTCCAAGCCCAATAGCATCCACTTTGCCATCAAGTTCTTTTAAAACTTCTAGAGCTTTATTATAGTCACCATCGGTACCACGGCGTTCAATGATAAACTTTTCCCCTAAAAACTCAGCTTCAAGAGCTTTATCTCTTTTAGATGAACCTAAGCTCACACTAACAACCCTTTTCACTATACCCGCTCCTTTTTTTGGTTTTAAGATAATTTTACCACCAAAAAAGGAGTTGTACATCTCTAACGAAAGCTTTTACCAAAAGCAATTTCCAAAAAAAAATGCTCTCACCGATTCGGCCTGTAGACTTGCTTACCAGGCCAGGCCAAAATTAAAGCCGAAAGACCCAGGATTAAAAGATTATCCAACCAAGAGTTATCTTTAAAGCTTTGAAAATCCGCTCCCATCCCTTACTCCTTCATACCACCTGAGCTTTTCCATGCATAGCCTCCTCTACCGGTAAAGTTATAATTACCCACGTTCCTTTTCCTACTTCACTTTTAATGGTAAGTTTTCCTAAATGAAATTCCACTACTCTTTTGGTAAAGGGCAATCCCAGCCCAGTGCCGTTTTCTTTGGTGGTAAAAAAGGGTTGATTCACCTTTTGTAATAACTCAGTTGGTATACCCGGACCATTGTCCGCCACCGTCAATATCATTTCTTTGCTTTTTATATTGTAATCAAGATAAACCTTTAAACAGCCTCCTCCTTCCATCGCCTCTACCGCATTTAAAAAAACATTTAAAAGAGCTTGTTTTAAGAGATTCCTGTCCCCGTAAAAATAAGGAGGGTAGTGAAGGAATGTCTCCACTTTCACTTTTTGTTTCCGAGCTTCTTTATCAATTAGGGCCAACGATTCCACCACCAGTTTATAGAAATCAATCCGCTCTTTTTTTGCCCGGTAAGCTTTGGTTAAATTTAAAGACTCTAACGTTAAATGATAGAGGCGGTTTATTTCCTCATCAAGCATTTTTAGTTCTGGACGTCCATCCTGGCAAAGCTTTGATAAACCTTTTAACACCATAAAAGAATTCTTTAATTCGTGGGTAAGCTCCGACATGATTTCGCCCGCCGCTGCTAATTGCTGGTTTTTAACATTTAACTCCTCTATTTGTTTTTTCTCGGTAATATCCTGAATAAGTAAAAACGCTCCTTCCATTTGTCCCAAAAAATTATAAATTACCCCTGTACATACTTCTCCAAATCGCACTTTTCCGTCAACTTTAAAAGTTATCTGTTTTTTTAATACTGGATTTCCCGTTTGCAGAGTATGAATTAACAAAGATGACTTGGTTTTATCGTCTGTTAACAGAAAATTCTTAATAAACTCCTCGTACTTTTTCCCGATAGCCTCCGCAGAAATTATTTTAAAGAATTCTTCAGCCATAGGATTAACATAAGAGATTGTTTTTTCCCGGTCAATTAAGATTACCCCTATTTGGGCACTTTCCAAAACTGCTTTGAGCTTTCGTTGTAAATCCCAGTTGGATTTCGTAAGGGCTATTGTCCTCCGGTCAACTAAAAATAAATAATGTATGCCATAGCCCACTCCGGCTAAAAGCAATAATAACACCACACTACCAGTAACTCTAAAAAGGTCAGATAATATAAATGATAGGTAGCTTTGATTTTGGTGGGCGACAATAAAACCAGAAAGTTTGCCCTTTAAATATATCGGTTGCAAGAATATATAAGCTTTTCCTTGGGGCAGATTTAGTTTTCCATAATAAGGATATTTTTTTTGGGTAATTATATTTTTAATTTCCGCCGTAAATTCTTTGCTAATTATTTCAGGATCTTTAGTTACGTGACCGTTTTCATTAGAATAATTAATTGCCTTTACTTCCGGATATTCTATAAAGCTTATCAACACCCCGGGAAACCAGGTTAATAGATGGTTCAAATCCGATAGCTCATAAGTATCAAAAAATGTTTTTGCATCTTTTAATCCAAAAGTATAAAAGTCTCCCTCAATTTCTGAGGCTAAATGGGTAGCAGCATAGGATAAATTTCTTTGGGTTAGTTCTGGTATTTCTATATAAAAAATATAATACAAGATCGCTCCCAGTACCACCAGCGGCATTACTAAAAGAAGAGTCAGGTAAAAATACCTGCCTTTTATACCCCTCACTCCCCTAAACTATTTAGTAAACATTTATATGATTTACCATTATTTTTCTACATTTATTTAAATTTTCCTGCTATAGAAAAAAAATAAACCGGGCTTTTGATAAATAAACCCGGTTTTTCTCGTAATTTATGGTGCGCCCGGCAGGAATCGAACCTACGCACCCGGCTCCGGAGGCCGGCGCTCTATCCGCTGAGCTACGGGCGCAAAACTTCACTCCTCGCTCTTACTATTATACACATTTTTTCTACCAAGGCAAGTTCTTATCAAAGAAATTTTGCTGTTATTTTTTTACTGCCCGGTAGAGCCAAAACCGCCCGTGCGCACATCATAAGCTTCATCATCATAGGTTTTTTGGTATTTGGTAAATATACCCTGGGCGATTCGCTCTCCTTTCTTAATAGCCACTGGTTTTCCTTGGGGATTAAATAAGGGCACCAAAATATGACCCTCGTTTTCCGGATTATTGTAGTAATCCGCATCCACTACCCCTACCCCGTTAGCTAAAAGTAAACCCCTTTTAACCGCAAGACTGCTTCGAATATAAATTAATAGCACTTCATCCTCGGGCATAAAAGCTTTTAGCCCGGTTGGTACAAGTTTTACCTCGCCCGGGTTTATTTCCACGTCAATTGCCGCTTCTAAATCGTAGCCCGCACTAGCCCGGGTCTTCCGCCGGGGAAGGTTAATGTTTTTTTCTGCATAAAAACTAACTACTTCAAATCCGCGCATCTTATCCTCCAAAGTTTATTTTTTAACTACTATTATAAAAGCTTCTCAACTCTTTAGGAAACTTTTTAAATAAAAATTTAGGATTTAAAAAGTTTGGAAAATATTTTCTGCACCAATGTCGGGCACACACAAAAAAATACCCCTGACTGATCCGGGGTCAGTCTTACCCGAAAAACCAAATGTTGTAGCCAGAATAACAGGCAGCCATTATAACAACCGGGCACGCTTTTACTGGTACTCGCCAGTCCCCAGGGCTTCGTCAATTTGTTTTTGAAAAGGATTAGGAGCCTTTTGTGTAATCGCTGCGGCACAGCTACACTTATGAGTATGTCCGCAAGGCTTAACTTGCTTCTTATTGGTAGGCTGTTTTACATTTTTCGAACTAATGACAGTGAACATCGCTACCGGAACAGCTCGCATCACACCTCCACATTGGACGCATATAAGTTCCAAATCATTCTTGGCGTGATAATCTACTAATACTTGACGCCTTGCATCACATTCACTACAAACAAAATCGTATAAAGGCATAATTAACCTCCTTTGTTATCTAGACAGAATAGGGGTGTACCATATTGGTCACCCCTGCTAAAAACTTCTTCGCCAAGTACCACCAGGATCTACTAGTTAGACTTTTCTTTTGCTGCAAGATATTCTTTTACTAATAAAACAGCTGCATTAGCATCCGAACCATATTTGGCACCTATTTGCGCGGCAATTTGCTCATTCATCGCTGCTCCACCGGTCATTACCAGATATTTGTCGGCCAGACCTTTCTCTTTAAGTAATTCCACAGTTTTCTCCGCATAGACAACAGATGAGTTGGTCATAACAGACATACCAATGGCTACAGCATTATTTGCTTCTGCTGCTTCTATAAACTCTTCAGGTTTAACGTTCTTGCCAAGGTCTATAACATTAAAACCATTTGCCTTTAACATAAGAACCACGAGATTTTTGCCGATGTCTTGGGTGTTGCCACGTACCAGTCCCATTACGACCGTTTCTTTCTTGCCATCTCCTGAACCCGACGCTTCCAGCAGCGGAGCAAGAATAGCCATAGCCTTTTCCATTGTCTTGGCAGATTTAAGCATATCGGTCACGAAACGTTCGTTACGCTCATACAAATCTCCGACCATTTTCATCCCAAGGGATAAACCGCTAAATATAATTTGCTGAGGGGTCAAACCGAGTTCTAAACCTTTTTTAGTCCACTCAACAACTTTCTCGTCATCATATTCCATAATCGCATTGGCCAGGTTAAAATATACCTCTTCTTCAGGAGTTTTCTTTACCTGAGTCTTTTGAATTCCCATTCTAACCATTTGGTCGTTATCCGTTGAAATTTTGCGCATACCCGGGTGTTTGGGGTGGCCGGGCAAATAAACATCGCTCAGGTCACCAAGAGCTTCGATGTCTATCGGGTACTTGATCGATGCGCAGGTTTCAATCAACGCACGTAAGTTTTCTTCTGGAACAGTCCAGTCAATGTCACAACCGGGCATGCAGACAAAACCTCCGTTGTACCCCACTTCAACCGCCAGTTTCTTTACTTCCCGGGCAACATCCTCTGGGGTACCATGGACTAACGTCCAATAGGGGCTAACCGTACCCATCAGTGAAATTTTGTCTCCGATAGCCCGCTTGGCATGGTCTGCTCCAGGATACATATCGCCGTTAAAGTTAATGGCGCCGCTATTGGCAATGTCGGACCAAATGGGTTGGGTAAAGGTGCATGTATGAAGAAGCCCGACACCGCCAATTTCCTTAATATAAGCAAATAACCTCCGCTGGTAGGGCAAGCCAAACTCTCTATACATTTCCGGCGGTAAAATATCACTGGAGCAGAATGGGTCAAGGATATTGACAACATCAA
Organism: Carboxydothermus pertinax; assembly: GCF_001950255.1. Classification (NCBI taxonomy): domain Bacteria; kingdom Bacillati; phylum Bacillota; class Clostridia; order Thermoanaerobacterales; family Thermoanaerobacteraceae; genus Carboxydothermus; species Carboxydothermus pertinax. The sequence goes on along the minus strand of NZ_BDJK01000003.1, from coordinate 99,969 downwards.
TACCGGCTTCAAACATCATCCGACAGACATTTTTAACAACGTCAAGAGATAATTCTATAACCTCTTTAGCAAAATCCGGATCTTCAGCTAAGTAAGTAAAAAAGTTGTCTGTTCCGGTAACCATCTGAGCGGTAGTAATAGGACCGCCAACGGGGGTGGCTAGTACGTGGGTATCTTTCCAACCTTCTTTAATAAAAGTTCTTATTTCTTCTTGAATTGCTCTCAAACGGCCTTTTTCCGGATTAAAGCCATTCTTTAGGTAGTTATCTTTTAGACGGTAAAAAGCTTCTTTTGTAGGCGCGGGATGTTCTACCAATGAGGGTTGTGCATAGGGCAGGTATTCTAATACGGCACCCAGATTCTCTACCGGGGTAAACAAGTCTGTCCCGGCAACCACCACATCTCCGCCGAATTTTTGATGAGCTTTGATTTTGGCTCTGGCCATGGCCTCACCATCGAACAGAACCTCATCAACTCTAACTCCCCCCTCGCGAATGCCCCGTGTCATCAACAAAGGGTTTACGGGTAACTGATCCGGCAGTTCTTTCATAGTAACTGCCGCAAAAACTCTTTCCCGGCTGGTCATTTTGGGCATACTTACTCTCTCCTTAAACTTTTTGTATTATTCGTGAATTATAAGCAGTTCTTTAGACTTATTCGTATATACCTCACCACCTTTTCCCAGAATAAATTGTCTTTGCAAGTTTGGCCAGAACCTTGAAAAATGCGCTTTATATTAAAGGACAGGCAATTCTGTTGAAAATGTTTTTTCTATTGCTTCTTCAATAATGTTTCGAACCGGACCAATTTGACGCAATATTTCAAAATCTTCGTTGGAAAAACTGCGGATAAAAGCCGCCCCACGGATGGCCGCAAGTACTTCTTCTGCTGAAGACACATTGTCCAGGGGCCCGGCAATAACCGGTGCAGTTTGAGCCAACTCTGTAATTAATAAGGCAATTCTAGCCTTGTCCTTATTCGCTACGGCTTCGCCCAAAGCAGACAGGTCGTTTGAACCATGCAATATTATCGAAGCAGGCAGTTCTCGCCGCACTTCCAAAACATTCATCCCTTTAGCCTTGGTATCCAGGTTAAATATCTCGATACCCAATTCTGCTATATCCTTCAGAATGGGCCGAATAGCTCCACAACTGTGAAAACAGATCGCTGCCGGGGTTAACTGTCTAAGCCGGGTCAACAACGAATGCATATACGGACGAACAAATTTACGGAAATCCGATGGAGAAAAAAACATACCGTTCCGGTAGCCTAGATCATCGCTATAAATGATGATATCCGGTTGTTCAGGAAGCGACATTAACATGTAATTATAGGCATCAACAATAGTTTCCAATGACCAATCAAGGATGGCCGTGGTGATCTGCCAGTTTTTTTCAGCAATGTCTTCCATAAACCGCCAGGGGTTGCGCAGCATAAAGGCCAGATCTAAGAGGCCTGGGCAAGGAGCATCTGCAATTAAAATGCCACCGTTTCTAAATTCCGGTTCAACAAGCTGTACTTGGTTCCGCCATTGGGGTTTAGGGTAATGCAAAATACCCTTAAGACCTGCAGTTTCCAAAGGATGGCTAATTGGTGATAAAAAACCTTTGTCTCTTTGCCATTGAACGCCAAAAGCATCAGTAAAAGGCTCATCGGTTATCACCGGGAGGTCAAATAGCAGACCGGTACGGATGAAATCAGACCCTAAGCGAATATATTCCATTGGTTTCAAAGGGAGAATTTCGTAAATAGGATGGGCCACTGCATTGTCTTTTCGCAAATGCGGAAGTGCACCAACCCGAATGCCCGTGAGGGATGTCGTTCCAACGTCAATTAGCGGTGGACCGCTCCAGTTTCCGGAAAGCAATTCTGCTAACTTTATCCGGAGTGACATTACTCCATCTCTCCTGAGAACTTGAACATATTCCATAAGGGATGACTTTCCGGCAGTTTATACCCATCCAGTTCCTTAGCCGCAAATCCATAAAATACTTCTGCAGTCCCCGACACATGAGCTGCTATTGCAGCTTTCTCAATGATGCCGTAGTGCAAATAGTCTGCGCCGGCTGCACGACAGACGGCAAGGGCCGTTGCCAAAGACAGATTTACCCACTCCCGGCCCAAATTTTTCACACTGGTCCATTGTGGAAAACAGTTAGAAAAGGCACAACCCACAGGATAACCGAAACGTTCCCGTACAGCCTGAATTTGGCGGATATTTAAGCCTATCGAAGGTGGGTCCATAGTACCTACATCAACAATCGGAGCTACAACCCCAATCTCCTTTAACATAGGGTGATAATAGTTTTCAATCATTTCGCAAGTCCCCTCAGGGGTAGGATTACTAACATCGCTGGCAAGAATCATGACGGCAGCCGGGCGGTGCCGACCAAGTGCTTCCAATTCGTCGTCTACAGTATCCTCATTTAAGGAAGCATAAATCGAGCGATTTAGAATCCCAAGTTTAGCCGCCGCCTCAAGGCCTGCTATACGAACCTCAGCTTCAGTGGCATTAATTATTAAAGGGAGGCTTGTATGCGCACTAATAAATTCCAGAAAACGTTCCATAGCTTCAGAAGTAGCGGCAATGACGTCAAAAGCCATTTGAACTCCATACCGCTTACTGAGTTTATTAACACGCTCCACTAATTCTGCTGCTCGGGAAATATCAAACTCACCGGAGAAAGGGTCGGAAACCAAAGAGTGCTTGTCGTAGAAAATACTTCCTACAACCAAGCCAGTGTTTGAGCCAAAAAGACCCCCTATAGTTGCGTCACCAATTTTTAGCACATGATAGTTGACCAACATCAATCCCTCCTAAAATATGTAAATTTTGAAAATTAAATTTCCTTTATGTCAAGGCTTTATACCTTGAGCTTTTTTGTGGTTCTTTTACTCGAGCTCCACCTGACACAAAGAGTAATACGAATCAAAAAAATGTTTTTCGCCTCGTTTATGCAACTTTTCTTCCGGTAATTTCCTTTATTCTTCCAGTAAGAATTTAAAACACAGCCCACCAAAAACTTTATTATCGCCCGAAACTGATGTATCTGGTCATTTGTAAGCAAAATTTAGATATGTCTGAATATTGCAATATCTTTGATTTGAATTATAAAACGTATAATAATGTTTGTCAATATACAACATTGTATAAAATTGTATAATTTCAGATAATCGAGTTTTTAGTTTTTTGTTAGGTTATCCATCATCTCTTTAACTTTAGAATCCTTTTTATACTTTGTTGTCTTAAATTATTCTACTATTGGTAATTTTTTTCTTTAAATTGTTTATAAAAGTTTCTTGCTTCAATTAAGAAACTCCCTATAGTTTTAAAATTATCTTTTTTTAAGCCTGCGCAAAACTGAATCATCAATGCTATCAAAATAAGAAGGACCATCCCCAAAAACACCGGTTTAATTACAAATAAATAGTCCTCATGTAAAGCAATAGCTGCAAAGGCAGTCGCTCCACCCGGAGGATGTATTGTATCAGTCAAAATCATCATTACTAACGCAATAGACACACCTAATGAGATAGCCCACCAAGATGAACCAAAAATTTTATAAATGGTAACTCCAACCAAAGCAGATACTAATTGACCGCCCAAAACGTTTTTGACTTGCCGCAGCATAAGGCGCGGAGTCATAAACAAAACCACGGCAGAGCTTGCAAAAGACGGAAAAATCAGAGCCTTCTCGTAAAAAAAACCCAGATAACTGATTAAACCAATGGACATAAAGCTGCCTACTGCTGCTACGGATAAAAATTTTAAGTTAAATCTGGCAAGACATTTTTGAAACCAACCCAAAAAAGCGCTGTTTAGCATGTACGAGACCTCCTTAAAATAACCCAATATTTCTTTATTCCCAATAGTATATTTAAGTCACTCAACTTTTTAACAAGGTCCCAGCCTTTACTATTGGCGTTATTATAAAATTTAGAATATTATGTGTCAATAAATAATAAAGTACTAAATTGTATTAAATTATATTGCAATGTATAAAACGATATCCGGTATAACTCTTTATTCGTCACTAACCTTGCTAAGTAATAAGTATTATGGTACAATTGATTAAAAAAATAACAAATGGCACATTAATCGATTATATTGTCAGTATTTTCACAATAATGGAATAAACGGAGTGGGAGAAGGCCGATTGATATGAATGAAAAATTATTAACCGTTGATGAGGTAGCTCAGATCTTACGAACAACACCGAATACGATCTATAGGTGGCTTAGAGCCGGAAAACTTCCCGGTATTAAATTGGGCAAAGAATGGCGCATAAAAAAAGAAACCTTGGAATTAAAACTTCATGAAACTAACCAGCTCAATCAGTTGAGGCGGAGTTTCCTAGATAACATTGACCCCCATCATGACCATGTATTGGCAGTCACAAACAGTAAAGATAACCTTTACAATTTAGAAGCGGAATTCTTTAAAAAAGGGTTGGCTAAGGGATATCGCTTGTTCAAAGGATGTTGGTGGCAACATCCCGATGACGTTAGGCAGGAGTTGACACAAAGAGGATTACCCATTGAAGACCTTGAAGCAAAAAATTCTCTGGTAATAGTTGATTTAATAGCACAATACAACCGTTCCGGAAAAAACGGCCCTATTCAAATATGGGCCAATGAAATTGAGAAAACTGTTAGACTAGGTTATCCAACTATGTGGGGTTCAGGTTCGCCGCATTTATTATCTTGTGGGGGACGTTTTTCGAACCTGGTTGAATTTGAACGTTCTTTGGAAGATATCCTGAAGAAGCTACCGGCAGCTGTTATCTGTCCTTATATTTTTGAGGATATCAGGTCTGATTGTTTTGGTCAGTTAATTGAACTAATGAAGCATCATAATAGTGTTCTTTTTTATAATGACAAATCAGCTACACTATTAAAAAATTACCCAGTTTAAAATAGGTCACGCCGGTTTCTTTCAGCCGATTATCCAAGTCTACACCCATGCCGAGCGCACTAAAAAAGCCTCACATATAGTCATCTAACTATACGTGAGGCTTTTAGAATTTTAAAATTTAAGCAGTTTCATCAACGTTACACTTGGCAAGCCACTTGGAATCCAGTAGAAACTGCATCAATAATTTTACCTACATTATAAGCATCTCCAATAACTCTTACGGGAATTCCTTTTTCCTCCAGAGCTTTTTTAAGTTCATTTCCTACAGGTGTTTGACCAACAGCTAATACAACCTTCTTTGACCGGATAAAGCCCATTTTACCTCCTTTACCTACTATCACTACGCCTTCAGGAGTAATCTCAGAAACTATATTACTTGTTCTTATTGTAATACCTAACTTAGCAAATTGTTGCAGCATATCAAACCGACTTATTGGCTCCATATCCATAGCTATATCAGATAACATCTCAACTACTATAACTTTAGCTCCTTTTTCAGCCAGATAATGTGCAGCTTCACAACCTACTAAACCACCACCAACAACAACAACCTCTTCATTCTTTTCAACAGATACTTTCCCCGCAAGTACATCCCACGCCTGAACAACAAAATTATTTTCTTTTTCTAATCCTTTAATCTTAGGTGTCACAGGTTTAGAACCCGCAGCAAGGATTACGTAGTCTGGAGAAAGCGAGGCAATAGTTTCAGCATCTGCAGTAACGCCACTCCTAATTTCTACACCGGCTCTTAAAAGTTCTGCCTCAAGCCAGTCACGGAACCATTTAATTTTAGCTTTTCCCGGCGCAGCTGAAGCAATCTCTAACTGGCCCCCTAGATTTTGTTTCTTTTCGTAAAGTATTACCTGGTGTCCCCGTTTTGCAGCGGTATTAGCTGCCTGCATACCTGCTGGCCCTCCACCAACGACTACAACTTTCTTCTTAACAGGTGATTGTTTAATTTCACCATACACACCTTCACGGCCAGCCACCGGGTTAACTGTACAACGGAGACGGAGATTCGGGAACACACGACCACCTATACAACCAATGTTACAAGAAATACATTTGCGTATTTCACTGCTTCGTCCTTCTCTTGCTTTTTTAGGCCACTCTGGATCAGCAATTAATCCACGACCAATAGCTACAAAATCTGCCCGCCCCTCAGCAATGATTTTTTCTGCGAATTCTGGTTCACGAATAACACCAACAGTAATTACCGGAATACTTACTACTTTCTTTATTTCTTCTGCAAGATATACACGCCAACCTTGTTCGAATCTTGACGGTTCCAATAAAGTGGGCATTGAATCATATACCCCAGCACTTACATGTAACACATGCACACCAGCTTCTTCTAACATCTTAGCAATTTGTTTTCCTTCTTCTAATGTAATACCTCCTTCAATAAACTCGTCAGCACTAAAGCGGAAACAAATTGGATAGTCATCTCCTACTGCTTCTTTTATCCTACGAATTATCTCTAGAGGAAAGCGCATTCTTCCCTCGAGATTGCCACCATACTTATCAACCCGCCGATTTGTTCGAGGTGACATAAATTGTCCAATAAGATACCCATGAGCGCCATGAAGTTCTATTCCATCAAACATTGCACCTTTAACTCTTACAGCAGTGTTAACAAATTTCTGGATTATTTCTTCTATTTCATCAATAGAAAGTTCTCGCGGTTGAATGCCTAAAAACGAACAAGGAACACCAGAAGGAGAAACTGGTTGAAGTCCTTCTGTTATACCAGGAGTGGTTTGAGCACCAGCATGATGTATTTGCATAAAGATTTTAGTGCCATAACTATGCACAGCCTCTGCTAATTCAAAAAATCCAGCCATATATTTGTCATTATCAAGCCGTAGCTGACAAGCAACATTTTTTCCTTGAGGATAGTCGACCTGCACATTTTCTACAATTATAAGTCCAACCCCACCTCTTGCTCTTGCTGCATAGTAGTCAATAAGCCTTTGGCTTACTGATCCATCCTCATTTGCAAGGTTTGTTGCCATCGGCGGCATAACAATACGGTTTGGGATAACCAAGTTACCTATTCTACCTTCCGAAAAAAGATTTGGAAAATGCGTCATATCGTTTCCCTCCTTGATTTGTGATTGTTGTAACATTCTCTAACTAAAGTTACTATTCGCCATTGCCTACAAAATTCCTCCTGCCCTTGAATAAAAATTTTAAATAAAAATATCTATTTTTAAATTTTCACTAAGTAAAACTTGTAATAATATAAAATAAAATGCGCATTTGTGACGTTGGGAACAACCTGCACGAAGCTAAAACTTGAACCGCTCCAGTCCTAAAGTCAGGCATGCTGAAGATATCTGCAATCAAAATAAAAAGAGCAGCTTGACCTTTAGGACCAAGTTGCTCTTAAAAAACTATTAAATGAGTATATCAAAAAATCCTTGTATATCCTGATAAAACAGAAATTTATTTTAAAATCACTATCATTTTTACTGGTGGAGGCGGGGCGTACCGTACGAAAACCACAGTCCCGACCTCTGTGTTGAGAAAACGTAATTAAATTTTACTTGTATTTTTCCACTTTGAGCATTTTTGCATGTTAGGGAGATAAAATGGCACCAAAAATTCCATTTGTCATATAACAGTAAATCCTTAAATTTTTTAAAGTATTCTCGTATTTTTTCTGCTTCCTTCCAGCATTTATCTTTATATATCATTTTATAAGAACAAAAGCCTCAGCCGTGAAGAGAACAACTTTGACATTTTTCCATAAACTCCATGTGTTGATCGTGCTTTTCTCTTAATAACCTATATTAAAATCTGCCCACATGATAACTTAATATTCAGCTGAGCCATCCAAAATGTTGGGCAATGGTCATAGCTGATGCAAAAGTCTTAACAAAATCGGATAGCAATCCGTATATTCTTTTTGCTCTATCCATATTCCCGTTTTGCAATGCTTCCCGCATCATTTTAACATCGTTAATTGCATCTTGCTTTTCTTGGCCTGATAGTTTGCTATTGATTTCAGAAAGAAGCTCTGAAATCATTGCATCAATTTCAGAAGTATTGCTAATATTTTGGTTATTATGATCTCCAGTATTAAAAATACCATTTTGAATTGTATTACCAGAAATTACTTGATTCTTATCCATAATATTTAACACTCCATTATTATTGATTACTATTGGTAATCCAGATTGATTTAAGAGAGTACCTAAGGAAGCTTCTTGTCCATTCTCAATGTTCATCAGACAGGAATTTCTCCTCTGAGCATGCTGCCTCTCTTTAGTTTTTTTTTACAATATTGACGTACATATTCTTTATAGGATTCTGATATCTTGAAAACAGGGAAAATTACATCTGCAGTCAGTTCAAATTCATGACCTAATGGACACTCAATAATATCACCTGAAGCTACACATGAATTTACTATATTTACAGTCGCATAACATTCTGGACACCTAATATCATAAACCACTTCAAGTTTTTTTTGTTCAACCAAAAATAACAAATGTTTAAAAATTTCTGACAGAGGGAGTGAAATATTGCGAGTAAGTGCTGTAGGATAAAACATTTTGATGGCTGAAAGCGCAGCTTCATCTACCCAACGTTCAACATCCCAGACAGAACTCATAAAAAATCCCTCCCTCTACTCATTTATTATATCTGTAAACGATCGCGTATGTACCTCAATACCCCCTCTGTTGCTGGGGTAATAAATTGAATGCTATTTGTTGTTAAACCTACACGAATAGTATATAATTTCATAACGTTATTCTCTGAATAAGGAAACTGAATATATCCACCTTGTGGTTGTATGAATGGCCTTATATAATCATAAAGCGGCAACCCACGAAGATCCCTACCATTTACTCCCATACCAATTCTATTAAGACCATTAAGTATTAATGCTGTAAAAGGTGTCGCTAAACATTCCTCCCCAAATTTTTCTCTGGTACTTTCAAGAAAAGTTTTTAGTGCATCAAAGTCTTCATTTGCCAAATATTTATCTAATTCATTTAAAATTTCAACTACTATTTTGGCTTGATCTTCTGAAATATTTTCAAATGTTTCTGGTCTAGCTTTTGCATCGAAAAGTTGTCCACAAAGAGCATCTGCGATAGCTTCTGCATTATACCTAAACTGGTCAACAAACTTAATTTGTGAAAGATTTATCTGTTGATGGGCTATTCTTGCCAGACTTTGTGCTATTTTTTCAGCTTTTTTTGGTTCTGATCTTACTTCAATAATTTTTTTAGATTCATTGATATAAGCAGTTGTTATTTCAGCCTGTGGACGATAGCTCACTTCTGTTCCATATACAAATCTTACATTTCCTACTCTATACATAAAACGTAGGTAATACTCACCAGGAGAATCACCTTCAGCACCAGCTATAATTACTGGTTCGGTTGTAATTGCATTAGTTTCCGGTATTTTAATTTCCTCAAATGGATTAAATGACAAAGAAGATATTATTATATTTTTAAATCCATGCAAATCCGTATCCAAAGTAAACCACGTTATCGATCTTTTTCCGCCAAGTAATTGATGTCTAGCATTCTCAAGAGCGTATAATTGTAATTCTTTGTTACCACGAATTCTTTCCCATATTCGTTCACACAATTCATCTACTGTACCTTTGTCAGATAATTCCAATTTTATACAAATATCTCTTAAAGTTTCTTTCGGTAAAGAGATAATATCACTCCAAAAAGCAATGTTTTCAATTTGAAGCATTAACAAATCCTCCTACTAGTATTCCAATTGTTAGAAATATATTCGACAGAAAATTTTAAATTCCTTCTACGAAAAAAATCACCCCCGGCCTCAACCGGGGGTTTCTCGTAATGCCATGTCCAGCTCGCAATCCGGGCATATTCCCTCGCCGTCCCAGGCAGACTCGCAGATGGGGCACTCAGAGGCTTTTAAATGCATCAAGCGGGAAATTGCGCCCAGGGCAGGCGGTTACAGTTGCTCCAGGTACTATTTTGACTACTTCCTTATGGCCAAGTATGCCGGGCTTATTAAACACTTTATACTTTAACCATCTCACCAAGAGTTTCCCGGCTTCAATCTGTTCTTTTGTCGGGATGGTCTTCTCGAAATTACCATTAAAGCAAATTCCCACACTCATAGAATTTATTCCCTTCGCTTGTGCCCCCATCTCTACTGTGGCACTATTTAAGATTGCCTCCTTATTCAATGCTCTTCCTGCCCAAATAGTGCCATCTGGGTCTACAAGGAAGTGATATCCAAATCCTTCAAATCCTCTCTTTTTATGCTCCCGGTCAATCTCCTCCCAAGTAAGAGGCCTATCGCTTGCGGAGTGGTGAATAATGATATATTTTACATCTGCCTTCTTTATGTTTTTAGTGTCAATCTTTCTTGGTGCTGGCTTTATGACTGGAATTGCAATCTCATTTTTAGCTACCAAAGTCGAGTAATCTTTTTTCAAAAGGCTATAAGTTACAGGTCCAAGAATGCCATCTATTTTAATTTGTTTACTTCTTTGGAATGCTTTAACCGCGTTTTCCGTATTAACCCCGAAAATTCCGTCTATTTTGTCTTTATATATGCCCAAAGCTTTCAACATTTTTTGCACTTCAACAACCTGGCTCCCTTTATCCCCGCGCTTAAGCATTTTTCTCACCCTCTTTAAGCTTTAGGATTGCTTCTTTTAGTGCCCCGGGAACAGGCACTCCGCATTTACCTAAATTCTCAATAACGCTCAATCCCTCATTGGAAACATAAAAAAGCACCACGAGGGATCGAAAAACCTCGTTGGTGCCTGTCATTTTATCCAGGGAGGTGGCAATTGCTACAACTGCAAAAATGAGAAGTTTCTTTAGTATGCCTTTTGCCCCGACTTCACTCGAAAGCCTCTTCTCAAACCAAGCTGCCACAACCCCTGTGATGTAATCTGTCACCACAAAGAGCACAAGTACCTGCAGCAATTTATCCCACCCCCCTAATAATGTAACGAGTGCCGTTCCAAGCGCGGCAAAAACGTACCTGCCGTAGTCTAAGATATATTCAAGCTTCATGCTGTATCCTCCTTCTCATAAAAAATGCAACAAAAAAAAGGGCAGCGTGGCTACCCTTTTATACTTGTCCAGCATATTGGTCTATAATGCTTTGATAGGTCAGTATTTGCTGCTCAATCGCATTAACATCATTATCCCTCTGTGCTATCCTTGCTTGAATTTGTGCGTATAATGCGTCTATGTCCGCCTGAGTTTGCTTCTTGATAAGCTCCTGCTTCGCTCGCAGAACCTCAATAGTTGCTTTAGCTTCATTAATCTGCGCAATTTGCTCTTGAGTTAAAGTCATATTAATCACTCCTTCTTAAATTTTTTAAGATACCAAAACCTGAGCCATTCGTAGCCAGTTGTGTTTGATTTCGGCAGCAGAACGGGCGATGTTGGAAATGCGGACTAATGCAATTTTCCCGTTAAACGCTTCTGCACCATTTAAAAATGGTTCTTCACAACCTATATAAAGATTTGATGTTACCGACGGAATACTGGCTGTAACACTTGCTGTAGCATCTGGATTACCGTTAATATAAATTGTTTGGGTTGACCCAACATAAGTACATGCTACATAATACCATTTATTCAATGATATAGCTGATTGAGATACCAAATTTGTATAACTTGAAGTGGAAGTAGCTATATGAAAACCTAAATTATAGGTATTTGAATATCTGCCAAGTTTATATTGAGCATAAGGGTTATTCCACGAACCATTTGTATATGTTTTAGTAACAATTCCGTCCCATCCGTTATTCCACGAAGTAAACATAAATACAACTTCTAATGTAAAATTATTTGTAAGGTTTAATAAAGATGGATTACTTACTACCACATATTGGTTGTAATTACTGGAGGCGTTTTGAAAAGATAATGATGTATTATTAAAAGGGGTTTTAGTAGTTATGTCCCATTTGGCGCTGTTTATTGTTCCATTATATCCATTCCCGCTATAATCTTTTACCGTCGTTCCGCTACCCTCCGTAAAATGCCACAAACCAACAGTATTAGCGTCTTTACTCAATCTACAACTAATCATTAGGTATCATCACCACCGTTACTAAAAGATTGTTTCCTCCAGGCGTTGTGCTGCCTACTTGGTCTATATCCAGCGTGAGTCTGTCCCCTGGTGCTAAAGTATTAACCTCAATTGTAGTTACATCGACTCCTGCGTTAGTACCAGCGACCACCTTAGGCCTGTTTGTTTGCGTGGTAAAAATAGTCGTACCATTTTTATTTAGGTCTATGATTAAATCAGCTCCAGTTGGTGCGGTATCGGAGTAAATTTTTACTCGGGTGATTTTATAATTCCCATCCGAAAGCCAACCCGCAAAATTTGTTTTGACAAAAGCGTCACCAGGGATGCAAAAAGTAATAGTTTTCTGAGATAAACTCCCAACTTCTTTCCATTGTGTACCATCCCACTTTAGAGTTTTATCTGTATCGGTTTCGTATATATGCTGACCTTCAACGGGATTAGCTGGTCTTGTGGTTGAAGTGCATATTAAAATCATATTTTGAAGTGGCTTCTCCTCAATATCGTCCCACTTTACCACGCCTACTTTGTCCCAAGCCGTGCCGGTATCGCGGTAGATAATCTTTGTGTCAGTAGCAATGTAAATGCGCCCTGCTGTGCCGGGAGTAGGCTTAAAAGCGTCAGCTCCAGCCTGGATGGAGGGGACGCCGCCGGCGTTTAGAACTCTTGTAGCAACTTGTTGATCAGCGTAAGCCTTTGCATTACTTTCCGCTAAATTAGCTTTTTCTTGGGCACCGGCTGGAGTTTCAAAGATAAGGGACTCATCTATAACCGCACTTACGCTTGAGGCATTGCCAATAATGGTTATAATATCGATTTGTTTCTCAATAATATCAGACCCTCCGCCGGCTGGGATGTATTCGGCTAAAGCATCAGCATTACCATAGCAATATAATATCTCTCCAAGATCCGGGTCCTGGGCAAAAACTCCTATTTCACGTAAATAAAAGCCCTGTGTTAAGTCCTGATTACTTAGGACAGTACCAACAATGGCTTTACCACCAGAAAGTGTTTTTATTTTTATTATAGGTAAAGACTTAACCTCATGTTTAAGCGCCGTTAAATCTAAAATAGAGCTACCGCCTAATTCTCCATCACCAACAGCTATTCTCGTAAAAGTTAGTTGTGTGCCAATTTGAGCCTTTGCCTGCAAAGCTCGTCCTTTATTTGTAATAAATAGCCCGCCAAATGCAGCCATCTAAACCACCTGCCTCAACTCTAATCTGTCGCCCATATAAATCACTCCAGCAAGGTAGAAATTGATGTTATCCGTTATTGTAATTTCAATCTTTTCTAACCACGACCTGGCATTCTTAACAGACTCCAATAGTTTGATGAATTCATGTGCCTTTTCGTTAGTAACTGCAGCATTATTGGTAACAATTTTAAACTTATATGGTTCCCCTCCATATTCCCACCATTCTATCACCTTACCATCATCGAATAAAGCCATTATTATTTCTTCAACTGCTGCCGGTGTACCTTTTCTCCTGTGCCAGTCCAATGAATTCTTTACCAGGGTCCGCTTTTGCTCTATCGGAAGCCCTGCATCGTAAAAATCCACATGAAACTGCCATGCCAGAAGGTCGACTACCGACTCGGGCAACTCTTCAATTCTGGATAGGAGCAAGCACTGGTCAATCGCAGATGTAACCGCCTGTAATTCCTGGTCCAGGGCTTCAGCGGCGGACCTAACCTTGCTATCCTGGGCAATATTGGGCGGCAAAATATCTATTAGCCGAATTTCTCGAATATTAATCATCTTCTAAACCCCCATATTGTACAGAAACAGTACCAGCTATTGCTACCTGGGTAGGGGCAATCTGGGTAAATACTGGCGATATAACTTCTACTCTTTTGGCGCCAGCAGCCATTACCCTGGCAATCAATTCGGAAGGGTTAACGTCCCGGCCTAACCGCGACTTCTGCCATATTACATAGTCGTTTACTGCTTTTGTTACAGCTTCTTGTATGCTGGTCACTAAGGTTGCATTTTCTTGAGCTACATAGTAGGTTAGTTCCACGTTATAAGTGACCACTTCCGGGGCTATAACCAATACTTGGTCAGTAAGAGGCCTTATTTTCTTATCATTGCAAATTGCAGAAACGGCATCTAATATTTCTTGGCTCGGAATTTCGCCATTTTCTAATAAAGGACGAATTTCCACCTGACCGGGTGCCGGCGAAGTTACAGAAACATCGACAATAGATTGGTGGGCAGATTTAGCCCAAAATCTATAACCATCTTCAGGCCCAGCCACAGAAAAGCTTTCAGGCGCGACCCTTATTCGCTCGCGATAATTTTCATCATCCTCTTCATCTACCCCTCCAGAACTGGAAGTTATATTTTCTACCTTTTGAATCCACGGCAGAGGGTCAATAAGTTTATTGATTTGCCCGACCAGCCAACCGTTGCCTACAGTTCCTGGCGTAGTGCATTCCGCCAACACATCAATTTGGGTTGTCCCGGCTGGCACTGTCGTCTCTTCCACTGTGGCAAAAAATATTTGACCATCTGGCGTTGCCCTGGTACCGGCAGGGATAACGACAGCTTGTGGTTGCGGTGAGGATAAAGTAAAGCGCAACGTGGTTTGTGCTGCTTTTGCCGGCAGTCTTTCAGTTCTTACCCGTGCTCCGATGTGGTCCAGATAAACCCCTTCTGCGTATGCCAGGAGATTTTGTTTTGCTGCATAATTAATTAAGACCCTCTGCTGCGCAATAATGGCCGCAATTGCTTGCAAAAATAATCTTACAGGGTCACCAGGAGCCAGCTTACGTCCAGATACACCTTCGTAAACAGTTATAATATTCTCCTCAATTTGAGTTACGTCGGTTGAAACAAATTCAATTTCGGGTAGATTTTTTAAGCTACTCAACTAACCTCACCCTCACTTTCGGTCGGAGAACACCTTCTTGGGGGTCACCGTCAAAGATTACCTGGGTCACACTAACCCGTGGCTCCCACTCTAGGACTGCTGTGATGATTTCATTCATTAATCTTGCCTGGGCCACCGGCAGAGGATCATCCAGCCAGCTAATTGTAACACCAAATTCCCGATTTAGAGGTACAGAATACTTAGGAGTGCTGATTATGGTCCGTACATTTTGTAAGATTTCTGCAATTTTAGAAGACGGAGCAAAATCAATTTCTCCAGCTCCAGCCACAACCTCAAATTCTTCCAGAGTAGATCACCTCCTTAAACATACTCTTCCAGTTCAACTTCGATAACACTAACAAGAACATTGCCCCGATTATCCACATTATTCCATTTCTCTTTTACTGATTTAACGACCCATAGTTTATCACCTAACTTTTTGCCGCCGATCACCAGGGGTACTGCCTTCCCGGACCGTGCCAGTTTAGCCAATCTATCCCGTTCTTTTCTGGGATTAATTCCATAGGACACGTCAAAACGCATAGAAAAGCTGATTGTTTCAAGCTCTGGCCCCAAAAACTCCAATTTCGGCTTTGCAAGGTGTATGTCATGCTTAGCCCACCGGCCCTCTGCACTGCGTTCAAAATCGTCAAATGTACGGATTGTCTTATCCGACACAACAAATACCACATCACCTAAAGCTCCTATCATGTTTCTCACCACCTACAGCGGCGGACCGGTTGGGCCACCCAAATCATTTTCCGGATGAACATGGTTTTTAAGGGAAATCCCATCGGCAATAACGTCCCCAGTAACGTTGATATTACCGGAAGCAACAATATTAATTGGACCTACAGCATTAATGGTTAATGTATGCGACGCCCGGTCATATTCTAATTTCGTCCCGTCCTCAAATAGAATAACCCTTTTATCTTTGCTGCTTGCGGGTAGCTGGTCATCGTCAGAATATATGGAACCGAGAATAAACCCATCAGCATTTCCGGTTGGTAAAAAAATGCAAACTACATATTCTCCTACATCCGGAAGCCAGTAATCTTTATTCCTCAATGTTTGACGCTGAAGGACGGGTAAGTCATGGGAAACAAGGCCCTGTGCCTCAAATAATACCCTGGCAGTTGCTGTATTTGGGTTTACAGAGGATACACGTCCAATTTTGATAAGACTCTTCAAGATATTTTCCATCAATACCCCTCCAATACACTACCACTCCAATACACGGCGAAGTTCCAGCCGTATCGTATAGCCAGGGCCGCTGTGCTCTGCCGTCTCTACGAAATATTTACCGTCAAATTTACCCCAGCCTTTTATCATCACCGTGACTCCAGCAACCAGCCGAATATCACCAAGCATAGTAAGGCTGAACTTTACTTCTTCCTTGTTCTGTTGTCTAAGTCGCATTTTTGCCAAATTTATCGCTTCAGCTAAGCTTGAAACCCTTTCATTAATAATAAGCGTTTTCCCGGTTTTAGGGCGATTTGGTGGTCTATAAGTATATTTGATAACTTTTTTATTGCGACCTTCATATTCCACCCGGGCCGCCGAGTAAACTTCACGAGTTGCCGATACTCCGTAATATGAAATAACCGGTGATTTGCCCCGAGTAATAGTAATAATTGGAACCATTTTTTCATACTTACTTTCGTCAAAAATTACGATTTGTTTGTTAGTAATTTTCAGGGCTAAGCCAGCGTCTTCGCATAGCCGAAGTAAAAAAGAAAGGTCTGATTCGGCGGTCTGTTCAATGCGGTCATAAGTCGGATTGTAATTCGTATCGTACAATAGCTTTAAACCAGCATTTTTAGCAATATCTTTGGCTATTACAGATAACCTGGTCTTTTCCCATGCTTTAGTTTTATCTTCTCCTCTCAGCGAAGAAGATACTGGCACGGAAACCGCCTTGATTGTAACAACATTAGGAGGCCCAGAACATTCTATTTCGTCTACCTCAAACGTGCCTAAGGGAAGTTTCTTCATCGTTCCTTCTTTCTCCCAATGTTGCGCAATTAAGGACGCCGAAAGAGTAGCCCCCTTCTCCGGCATCCAGGATGAATTCCATATTCCCGCCTTATCTTCTAGGGTTATTTGCAGGTCATCAGCCTTTCCGCTGGCATAATCGGTATATGAAAAACCCAGCAAATAAGGGGCAAGATCTGCGGAAATATCTTTTTTGTTGTATTTTAAATAAAGCTTAGCCCGCCTGGATTCAGCCATTATTCTTCACCACGCTTCCAGGGCGGAAGAGTTGTCGGTATAGGAGTTTCTATCTCAGGAACTTTAAGTTTTACATTGGCACTAAAAAACACCGTTTCCCGGTGTTCTGGATTGGCTTCTATAAGTTTTGTCATATACATTTCGCTGCCATAAACTTTTAGAGCAATAATATCCCATGTATCACCCTGAACGGTTATATACTCACGCATAACTCAACCGCCTTTCCTGACGCAGGAAAGCTTTATAACGTCTGGCAAAATCATCTTCAGCGGATTTTGCTGCCCGACGAACTTGTTGTTCTACATCATTTCCGCCGTAAATATTATAGACCGGTGCATAAGTGATATTAGGACCGCTTCCCGAAAATACTCCAAGAGCTTCTCCTGCACTTGCCCAGATAGACTTTGCCCTGGCTGACCCATCCAGCGGCACAACTGCTTCCGGTCCCTTTTCAGCAAACCAGGCAATATGAGGCTTAGTAAATATACCTCCTTCAGCATGACCTTTTAGCTTTAGCTTTTCATTAATAAGAGCATTGGTACTTATACCACTTGTACCTTTTTTCTGCCCAAAATTAACCCGACCAATAGTATTAATGTGTCCAATATTTATACCCGGAATTTTATTTAGCTTATCAATAAAAGAATTAAGTTTAATAATCAAATAGTTAAGTTTATCAATCACAAAGTTTATTGCCGAGGCTGCACCAGATTTTAATCCTTCCCAAAGTTTATTCATTACGGCTCGAGCTTTTTCACTTCTCTGGTAAAGGATATACAAACCTGCTGCTAAACCTGCTACCGCAATGACAATTAAACCAATAGGGTTGGCAGATAAAGCTGCATTTAATAGCCATTGAGCAGCAGCCCAGGCCCTGGTAGCTACATTAATAGCCAAAGTTTTTGCATGGTATAAAGTTAACCGTCCTACATTCAACAACCCTTGCCCAGCTCTTTTGGCTGCATTCCATGCTTTTTGGGCTATTGTAGCTCCTTCTGTAGCTGTCTTATATTTCATTATTAACGAATACAAAGACGTAAATGGGCTAATGATAATGCTGATGATATAACCCAACCCTGTTAAAGCAACACTCGCACCGAGGATTGCAGCAGTTCCCAGCACCACATTTCTTGTTAATCCAGGATGCTTCTCCGCAAATCTTTGCACCCATTCTGCACCTTTTGCTAAAAGTTTAGCGATATCATTTACCTTCGGTCTTAAAATATCACCAATTGATATACTTAGCTTTTGAATCTGGTTCCGGAGTAATTGCAAACTATTTTCGGTAGTCGCGGAACGTGCTTCAAACTCTTTTTGCATGCTGCCGGCATATTTACTGGAATCTCCAACCGCCTTAAAGTTTTTCTTTAATTCATCAAGTCTTGTAAGAAGCGGTGCAATAGCTCCAACACTTTCTTTTCCAAAGAGGTCGGTCAATACGGCTGCCTGTTTATCTTTTGGCAATTTTTTAAGCGCTTCTAAGACTTTTAGTATTGCCCCCTGAGCGTCTTTTTGCATCATTTTAGCCATTGATTTAGCGTTTAATCCAAGTTTTTTATAAGCTTCTGCTTGAGATTTTGTTGCACTTTCACCTGCTACAAGCCCGAGAATTAAATTTTTTATCCCAGTTGCAGCAATTTCTTCTTGGATACCGACTGATACCATTGTGGCCCCCAGGGCAGCAATTTGACCAGCGGCCGCACCACCAACCTCACCAAGCGGTCCTATCCGGCGGACAACTTCGGAAATTTTAGGTGCTGAGGCAGCAGTTGTATTACCCAGATAGTTTATCTGGTCGGCCAGGGTATTGACCTGCTTTTGGTTCATACCAAACGCCGTTCGCCACTCGGCCATCATCTGTCCGGCTTCTTCAGCTGTTATATCGAAAGCTACCCCCATTTTGGCTGCACTCTCTGCAAAACTAAGTAGTTCATTCCGAGCAATTCCCGCCTGACCTCCAGCTGCAACAATCTGAGCCAGGTCCTTTGCGGCCATAGGTATTCTGGTTGATAGGTTTAATATATCTTTCCCCATCTGTTTAAACTGCTGAGGTGTTTCAAAATCGACCACTTTTCTCACATCAGCCATAGCCGATTCGAACTCAATAGCTGCTTTCACCGGCGCGCCAAGAGTAATCCCAGTTTCAACCGCTCCAAGCAAGTTACCACGCATCTTATCCCGAAAAGTACTTATTTTCTCCTGAACTTTAGCTGCTTTTTCGGTCCTCTGAATTTGGTCGGATAGCTTGGAAGATGCCTTTTGCAGCTGAGCTGATAGCTTTGCATATGCTGCTGCATATTCTTCAGCGGTAATTTTACCGGCCTTTTGAGCCTTTTCGAGTTCCCTCAAATCTGCGTTAAGAGAAGCTACTTG
Organism: Carboxydothermus pertinax; assembly: GCF_001950255.1. Classification (NCBI taxonomy): domain Bacteria; kingdom Bacillati; phylum Bacillota; class Clostridia; order Thermoanaerobacterales; family Thermoanaerobacteraceae; genus Carboxydothermus; species Carboxydothermus pertinax. Next base: position 80,517 of record NZ_BDJK01000003.1, on the reverse strand, counting down.
CTGACTTAATTTTTGCAGCTTGTTTCCAGCCAGAGTAAAACTACCATTAAACGAGGAATTTATTTTCCCCGCAAGTTGAAAAACAAATTCAAACATACGAGCCATGTTTTAATCCCTCTCTTTGCCGGGCGCCACTTCCACTATTGCCTCAAGCCAATCAATTAACTCTAAAACAGGCATACTCAACCAAAAAGAAATAGGAGTATAAGTTTTTGCAGCCATGATAATAACAGTTTTCATTAAAGTCTTATGAATATCGCATCCGGTTAAATCTGCTCTAATAAAAAATTCTGTACCGATAATGTAACATTAGTAAAATCCTTTGCCGGCAATGCAAGTATCATATCTACAGGAACTTTTCCAGCTTTAGCCGCTATCACTGCTAAATACGTCTTGGATAGCTCTAAAACAGGAGAATTATCTCCTAAGGCACGGGCCTGATTTGAAGCATTAATTAAATCATGTCCTGTTAGCGACTCAAAATCCAAAATTATTTCAGTATATTCCTTTCCTTCAAAAACACATGGCTTGGAAAAAATTATCTTCCCCATCGTCCTAAAACCCCTTTCGTAGTATAATTTTGGATAGGGAGGGATTTTTATGAATATTTTCGCTTTAATTTCTGATATCATCTATTACGTTGCAACAATTTTGTTTGTTTTGTTTGTTGCCGGAGTTGTATTAGCTTTTTCGAGTATTTTTGGATTCTTGTTGGGTGCTTTTCTGCAAAGTATTATCGGCAAGTGGGCGTTTTGGCCTGGTTTTGTTCTTGGCGTAATAATTTTTATCGTTTATTTATACGAAAAAATCTTTGGTGACGATAAACCAAGAAAATCACCATCTCCGTTTGCAATAAATCGCCGTATAAAATTTGTAAAACATTATTTTAGCAAAAAATAATCCTGAGAATATAAGGCCCACCTTTTTTTAAGAAGGCGGGCCTTATTTGTCTTAGCTTAATCCTAACGCTTGGCGCACCTGCTGCAAATAATCAACTCCATTAACCTTGCAGATATAATTAAATTTATCAATCTCCAAAACTTCTGTCCCGTCTACAACTACCTTTAAATAAACCACTTCAAACTCATTAGAAGCGTCACCTGCTGCACCTACTTCGAGTTTCCCAAGTTCCGTTTTCTTGGGGATGCCTCTAACTGTAACTTTTAAGGGTTGTACTTTATATTCACCCGAACCAGCATCATAAATTTGTGTTGCCCCACGAAAATCTAAATTATGAGCACGCGGCGCTGCAAGATGAACAGTAGGCTTCACAACAGTTCGCCAGTTAACCTTGCAGGACATATTACCAAAATGTCCGAGGACCGGACTTTCTACTTCACCAGCAATCCCTGCGCCCTTAATCGTCTCGGTCATGGCATCAATTGATGGCAGCTCTACGTCGGCTATACCAAGTAAGTCAATGCCATCCTCATAAACACGAAAATTTATTAATTTTTCCGGAACTTGATTCAAGTGTTACACCCCCTTTAAGCGGCAAACAATGCCTTAAGGTATTCTGGGTCATACTCAACAACGAAGTCAATCTCCCTGGCCGGCGACGGCGGAGTGACATACACATGGAAGCGAATAATGCCATCCAATAGATCCGTTTCCGGGTTCTCCTCAGGGACAAATTCCACCCGACCGCCAAGAATATAACCCCTTGCCGCAAGACCGTTAAACCAGATGTTAGCCGAGTCAACTATTGTTTCCACCAACCGCCTGTTAATCGGAAAATCTACTTTTTGCCAGAAAGTAAGCACCAGAGTATTGGCTATCCAGTCGAACATCCGGCGAATAGGTAGGAATGCATCTTTCGGATCTGTTACTGCTGGATAGGCCCCGGTCCGGTTACCCCAGGCCTTCCAACCGCCAATAAAGTTTAAAGCAGTAATTATGCCTTGACCATTCAGGTATGCAGCCTGATCCGGCCCCAATGTTATCTCCGTACCATCCGCCAATACCGCTCCATTAGCCTGCAAAGACTTATTCGAAGGGCTGGCATACGGAATATCATCGTTTTCTGCATCTGTCCGGCAAATTACCCCGGCCAACTGAGTGGAAAGATGATATTTCTCCTCGCCAAGCTTCACCTTAGGCCAGCAGACAACCTGGCGAGCAGAAGTATAATTGTTATCATTTTTCCAGGCCGCAACATCCGTGTAGTTTTTCACAGTGCCTGTTGGTACATCAGTTAGCGCAATACACTTAAAGTGACCATTAATATTGCTGGCCTTGGCTACCATTACCGCAGCCACGGTTGGGTCTTGAGACCATCCTGGGGCCAGGACCATGCCGGGTACCAGTCGGTATAATGGAAATACTTTATTGAGCAGTTCAAGCCCTTCATATGCTCCCGTGGCAACGTCCACACCACCTATAATATCAGCTGCTGTAACTGCTGCTGGGTTCAGGTGGTCATAATCTACTGTTAATGTTGCACCCGCCGGTATGGAACCAGTGGTCAACCGATTAATTACTGCCTTTCCGTCGCTATCAAATTCCACCGTATAGTCTGTATTTAGAGTGTAGGTAGTAACGCCATCCTGGCTTTTTACAACTACAGAACTCTTAAGTACGCCGTAGTTGGCTAACGTTGCTTGATTATCTACAAGGGTAATACTTTCTGCAGTTACATGCTGCTTATGAACAGCCGGATCAAGGACGTTAACCAGGACCACCGGTGCAACATTAAATAAAGCAAAATGGGATTTTATAAACTCACACAGAGTATAATTGGCCCAGTCATCACTGTAACCAAATTGTTTTACAGCCTCTTCATAAGTGTAGCAAAGTATCGGTTTGTTTACAGGTGCCGGTTCGGTCGCCAGATTAATTGGTGCGGTACCAAAAACCACCGGTAGGCCAGCACTGGTGCGGACCGGCGGAATTACGGATGTCGGTATCTCCGAAACATAAACACCGTGTTTGTAGGTCATCTAACTAGGCACCACCTTTCATTGTAAATTGGAGCACTTCTTGAAAAGCGGAATGCTCCGGTGTTCCCTTGGTTGCAATAGCAGTCTCAACCCTGGCTAAATCTTCTACTGAAACAAATAACCTTTTTACTGCCGGGCATTTTTCAAAAAGCTCGCCAAGATGGGATGGCAAACCGCCTTTATATACTGTGTAGCGTTGCAGAATACCTCCTGGAATATTTGGGCCGCAGTAAATTATCCTCTCAGATTTGGGAGCGGATTTTGTATTCTTGCCGCTCATAAATCAACCTCCTCCATTACAGGATGAGCAACCGTCCAAACAGTAGTCATGACCCCGATCCAGTGAGGATACGGCTGCTCTTCAGGAATTTCAAACTTCATTGGATATTCAACTCGAAATTTTCTGGCTATTACCCGCCGCTTAAAAAGTTCTTGCCAGATACGCTGAATCATATTGGCAGCATCGCGCCATCCTTGCTGCGAATCCTCTGAATAAGCACCAACAATAATCTTAACGGTAACAGTAGCTCCTTCCTCTTTATCTACTCCCTCAGCCAACCGCACTATTACAAAAGGGAAATCCGGGTCCGGTCCTGAATTTTTTGGCGGCAAATAGCCTGTAACTACCTGGGGCGGTTTTACGTTATTTTGCTGGTTCGTTTCCAGTCTATAATTTTGAACTACTTCTTCAATAAACGTCTTTAACTCATCTATCAAAATAACTGGTGTAATCATTTACCCACGCCCCTTAATATGCGGTTTATCTCGTGTTCCAGCCGGCTTTCTAACCGTTCCCTGGCTATTTGCTCGATATACTCCGTAACCGTCTCATGGCCAAGCATCTGGGGAACTGAAGGGCCGTAAAGTTCGGTAATAGGCAAGCGTTCCTTCCCAACGCGCCTGAATACTCCTATATGCCCTGATTGCATTCTTGCCACGAAAGCTCCTTTTATTGGCCCGCCTTCTCCCCTCACTACCCTTGCAATTATTGGTTTTTTACGTCTTTTTGCCGGGGGAGCAGATGGGGTAATTCGAAATTTTGACAGTGCAATTGGACTTCCAGAAGCTCTTATAAGAGCAACTGGATTACTTATCGTTGCTTTCTTTATTTCAATCGTATCTCTTACATCTTTTGCTTTGATGTAATAACGTTCACGTACTTTTTTTACCGCAGCTGTTCTTGCTCCTTCGGCAGCTCGATTAAGAGCAGCAGCTACTGCTTTCTCAACTCCTTTAGGAATCCCTTTAAGCAGTAACTCAGCCCTTTCCATTTGTTCAGCGCTAACCGTAATCATGATTCATTCGCTCCCAGTACAATTTCCAAGACGCCAGATACTTCATTACATTCCACAACAAGGTACAGCTTTCCATCAAGCCGCAAATGCTGCCCAAATACCGGCCGGTTCACAAAGTCGCTCGCCCTAACATATACGGTTACTTCTCCTTTGTAAACTCCATCGAAACGCTCATATCTGTTGTCACTTCTGATTTTCAGGATATCGCTATCAACAATTGCAGGTACTTCCCGGCCATCTATATTGTGCAATTCGGCAAACTCATTTAAATTAAAGAAAGTAACTAAATCCCGTGTTATAAAATCTTTAAACGTCACCATAAACACTCACTACTTCCGTTTTTTCTTGGGACCTTGTTCCTGTTCATGTTTAAGTTCTTCGTTAATTACTTCCTCCTTAACTTTTTCAGCCGCCCTAAGTGCCACTAATTCTTCCTCTTCTAAGGTATTGAGCCCGGTAATGATACTACCGGGCTCATAAATCATGTTGCCAGCTTTTATCCTCCATAAAGCTTTTATAGCCATGTTAACCACCGCCTACAGGACCGTAGCAACATAAAGGCTGTCAATGTGCTGCGGCACTGGCAGCGGACGGGAAATCATCTGCACCCAGCGCACCGAAGGATCTTTTTCCACCCAGGACCTGGGCACCCGTGGTAAATCAAACACACCTTCTTCGACGTCAACGTAAGCACCATATAAGAGGTCAAATCTTGCGGAAGTGCTGGCCATAAGTACCGTTTTTTCAGGTACCATCGGCTTTTCGTTGCCATCATCATCAAGGTACCACTCGTCGTAGGTGTAAATATTGACCCCTAACTCTGCAATACGGCCGATATAGGTGGTACCGTTAGGCAAGGTTTGCGGATTAATCTGCCCGGTATCAACCAGTCTTAGATCAAGCAACTGCTGAATTTTGCTGTGACCAAGAAAAGCATCAAGCACGTCAGAAGCCATAATTACTATATCAGGGCTAAATCCGGAAGCCTTAATAATAGCCTGACGCCAGCGCTTCAAGTCGGCCAAAGGGTCAGAGTTCGGGTCGCTCCACTTTGCGGTTCCGGTAAGGACTTCTTTATTGGTGAGTCCAAAGTCAATTACTTCGTCTACTCCATCTCCGGTAATATGAATTTGCCCGGTAAACAACGCCTGGGCACACATCCATTCTTCCCGTCGGGTAATGATTTCATCTAATTCGGCAAGGTCTCTGCCAAGCTGTTCCGCTGCCCGGTCCTCCGGAGACATGCCAGAATAAAGAGGCTCTCCAGGCAAGCGTTTTAATAATTGCTCAGCAGTCGTTGGCAACTTAGGTGCAAGCATAGGAGCTTTATAGGTATTAGTACGATATCCTTGCCTCTCAACAACTTTCCCACCTATTTTTGGACTTACAAATGGAGCCATCCGCCTTTTGCCTTTAATAATATCAACATCCACATACTCAGTATCGAATGTCTTCTCGTTGGTGAAAAATGTGCTTTTCAGAAAGGTCCTCACTGGCTGCATCTGCTGGACGGCTTCCAACATTGTACGGGTAGAAAAAAGATCAATAGGCATTTATTATCCCCTCCTCATCTATGCCTTAACAGCTGACTTAATAAATATCCCAACAGCCCGGGCAGAAGCTTTTATATCCGCCACAGTTGTTCCTGCTGCAAGGGTTAAAGCGTTTTCGTTAAACTCGCCGGTAAGGTAAATAGGTGCCACTTTATCAGCAGTTGTGGCGTCAGTTGCTTCAGCCAAAATAGCATAAACGTTCTGACTGCCGTCAGTAGCAGCTTTGTCAACTAATTTTAGCTTGCCGTCGGCAGTCACCCTGCCGAGGACGGCTCCCCTTGGAAGATTTTGACCTGCAGCAATAGTCCCAACATCAGTTACTTTTGGCATTACATGCCCTGCAAAAAGGTTATCGGGAGTATAAATTTCACTCATTATTCAACACCTCGCTTTTTATTGGCCGCTTTGGCCATTTTTTCTGCAAAAGCTTTTCTTTCAGCATCCTCATCTTTCATTGGTGTGGGGGCTGGTTCAATATTCTTTAAAACAGCAGCATCCTGTACTAAGTTGTTGAGTAAGTTATATCTTTGATTTTTTAAGATGCTAACAATTTTCATAGCCACATCGTCAGCAGTTTGGCCAGTTTCATATCGGGCTTTGTTTAGAATTTCCTGGATTTCTTCATTCCCAGGAACTTCTAACTCTTGTAAAGCCTTAAATCTTTCTCTTTCAGCCATAATCCCGACTTCTTTACCCTCTTCATAGGCCTGCTTTCGTATCTCGGCATATAACTCCGGATATTCTTTAGCCAAAATTTCTGCTGTTAAATCCATTTTCTTCACCTCCTTTCGAGCTTCCGGTGCCATCTCAGGCACCTTTGGTTTATTTTTAAACCTGGATAAATCAATGTCCAGGCCGTTTACATAAAGTACATTTCCTTTAATAGAAGCAGCAACCTGTATCTTTTCATCTATCTGGTCAATAAAGCCATATTCCAGAGCTTCATCTGCAGTCATCCACGTTTCAGCATCCAGCAATTCTATTAACTTTTCTCGTTCAATATTGGCCTTAGCTTGATATGCAGCAATCATCCCTTCCCGGATTTTATCCAGATCATCTGCTAATTTCCTAAAATCGTTAGAATTGCCTATCCCAATAGTCCAGGGATTATGCACCATCATCATTGCATTTTTGGGCATGATAACCACATCTCCGGCCATTGCAATTACCGATGCTGCGCTGGCAGCTAACCCGTCTACATATACCGTAACTTTTGCTGGATGGCTTTTCAGAACCGAATAGATTGCCTGAGCCGCAAAAACATCGCCTCCACCGCTGTTAATTCTCACTGTTAAATTGGTAATATCACCCAGTGCCTTTAAGTCCTCTGCAAATTGTTTTGGAGTTACTTCATCACCCAGCCAAGTAGTTTCGCTGATTGGACCATATAACAGCAACTCCGCTTCATTCTTCGTTGTCAACGCTCGGAACTGCCAGAACTTCTTCCCCTGTTGGACCACCGGTCAACCCTCCTTCTCTCATCATTCGTTCTTCACGGGCTCGCTGGCGAACAATACGCTCGAAATCACTTCCAGTAAGTTCGGCTGCTTCCCGTGCCCTGGTTGAAAAACCTTCTTTTACTCGTAAAGCAGCCGCATTTACTTCTTTTAGTGGGTCAATTTGTCCCTGGCTCGGGCCGTGCCATTCTGCCCCGCAATAAGCCATCCTAATGGCCGGATCATCAAAAAAGCCAGGGGCCTTAATCCGCCCTCTGGCTACCGCTTCAATTAAGAATTCCTCATAAATGGGCTGACAGAATTTCGCTGCAAGCCACGTTCTGCGCATCCTAAATGCTTTCCAGGCTTCTAAAAGAGCAGCCCGACTTGCCGAATAGGAAGCAGTAAAGTGTTTAATTAACAATTCATGGGGTATTTCTAATGCAGTCCCTATCTGCCTGCTCATTGACGTTACAAAACTATCAAAAGCTGTGTTGGGACGATTGGGATTGACCTCTTTGACATCCTCACCCGGAGCTAAAGCGATAATTGCACCATTACCCAATTCGTAACTATTCTGATCAGCAGTATCTATCTGCTGTTCCAAAGGAATACTTTCTCCAAGAGGTGTTTCCGGGGTGTTTGATGTAATAAATACAGTTAGCATACCAGAAATAACCGCCGCCATTAATTCTGCTTCACTATACCGTGTAAGCTGTTTTAACGTCTCAATCACCGGAGCAAGTATTGGTACTCCACGTCGCTGACCAGGTCGCTCGAATTCCATAATATGAAGGATGTTTCTGCGGCCAGTTTTTTCGCCAAAAGCCGGTACCCGAATCCATTTATTTTTCCCCATTGCGTATTTATCGAGGGGGTGTTTCTGCGCAATGTAATAAGCCACCGGAGCACCATACTGGTCAACTTCAATACCACCACGCACTCTTTCGTCTGTAATTTCTGGTGGATTACACACCCGGTCTGCCTCAATTAAGGATATTTTTAACAAATACGGGTTACCTGGTCGCTGAATCATAGGTAAAGCGCAAAAAACATCGCCGCTCATGAGCATGGACAAAAAAACCAGGGCCTGCATTTCATAAAAGTCCATCATTCTTGTAGCATCACAGTCCTTAGCCCAAAGCGCAAACTCTCGTTCGGCTGTTTTTTCCCACTCGTCAGCTTCCTCAGGGTCCATTCCTAAGAATTCTGCATCAATCTGGGCTTTAAGTCGTAGACCGAAACCCACAACGTTTGTACGATAAGTTTTTAGCGCACCGGTAGCCAGTGGAGCGCCCATATAAAGGTCCCTGGAACGTTGTCGCAAGATATCCAAATTATCCGTAATATCATCGTCCGGAGAACCGCCTTTATAGTTCCAGCCCAAAAGAGACTTTTTTGTCTTACTGGCGCCATGATTAGAATAGCCGCTATTCAAGACCTTTATAGCTTGCCTTGCTGCCTGTCGACGTAAATATCTTTCAGGAGATAAAATTTCTACTACTTTATCGAAAATGTTCATAGGTCTCGCGGTACAACCCGCAGGACACGGGCCCCGCGCCCCCTCCCTTGTTCTAATCTTGCCACTTCATTGCTCCAAAAACGGATTCTTTCTGCAATTTCTCCAAGGTCTGCTCGGGTCAATTCCCTGGTACCTATTTTATATTTTTGACCTGTTGATACTGCCAGTTCAGCTTCAAGCCAGGCTCTCAGGTGCTGTTTGGCCTCATCAAGCGTCCACGACATGCCTTTTCACCGCCTTTCTAAACACTGATGCCCCGGCTCAGGATTCGCCTTCTTCTTGAAGGTGCACCTGTCATCGGGGCATTTTGCTTGTAGTAATCTTTTTTTGGTGCTTTTGCAAGGGCTTCTAAGTTAGGGTTTAAAATCTCTAACGCTGCCGTAGCATAGTTACGGCAGTCCAAAGGTTCATTACGGGTACCTGGTCGCTTTATCCATTCAAATCTGGGCCGTCCTTTATGATAACGAAGAACCCTTTTTTCAGAAGTTAGCCCATCAAAATAAGCTTGGTCATATCCTTTCTCTGGTTCTCGCGGAAAGTGGCAATATCCCGGTCCTTCTTCTTCTACTTTTAACCGCGACATGATTAATTCTTTTCCCGTATCTACACCGACCGGGAAAAGCAAGACGCGCTTTCTATTATTACGCGTAGCTCTTCCAACAAGCGGAAGTCCTGCTCCTCCCTGCCCTTTAATTGCAAAGATTCTTCGGTGTTCTCGGGGTTTGCAAAAATCATATACCTGCTGGGTAAAATGGCCACCAGAGTCGATACATGCACAGGCTATTCCTATCGCAGTACCATCAACATATTTCCAGGTACGGTTTAAAAACTCATCCAACTGCTGCCATACCGCTTGTTGTCCTGGGTCTCCATATATTGCACGGTACTCTATCCCCCAGGATTCCTTTCCTACTCCCCAGCCAACAACTTCTACCTCCAAACGATCGTCTTGGACGTCAACTCCAGCAGTCAAAAGCAATACTCCTTCTGGAACCTCACAGTCATATGTTTCTCGACGCTTCATAAGGTCATGAGTCTCAACGCCTTCTCCTTCTTCTTCCCACGTTTCACCCAGTGTAGTATTAACCCATGCTTTAAGCTGCTCCGGACCGCCACGTTTTGCTTCAAGAAACTCTTCAATAATTTTTGTCCATCTTTTCCAAGGGCTTGCTAATTCGTTCAAGTGAAAACCTCGAATACGGGGATTGTGTTCCTTTGCGATCCACTTTCCCTGCCCAGCCTTCCACTCAAATTCTCCATGTCGAGCTCCGCATTTGATACATTCCATTGTAGCGTCTTCGAAACGTATTTGTGCCCAGGTTAATGGCTGGTACTCCCCGCAAGTAGGGCAGGGCAAACACCATTCTTCCTGGCTGCTACCAAGAAAAGCTGCCTCAATACGGCTTACTCCTTTTATCGTGGGCGTTGAAACATATACCTTTTTACGATTCCAGAAAGTAGTAGTTCGTTTTTCTGCAAGCGTTAAAGGGTCACCTTCAGTTCCTGCACTTGCCGGAAAACGATCCACCTCATCTGCAAGCAAAATGCGAATTGGTCTACTGGCAAGACTGGAAGGTGAATTTGCACCGACAATAGTAATATGCCCACCGGGAAAAGTCTTGTGTAGTACCGTGTTCCCACTATCCCTGCTTCGAGCATCAGCCACTTTGCCTTGAAGAGCAGGCGAATCACGAAGCATAGGTGCAAGACGGTCTTTAGAAAACGACTGCGCCATAACCAGTGTAGGTAGTATAACCATAATAGGCGCTGGATCGTAATCAATATGATAGCCAATAATATTTAAAAGTATTTCCGTTTTACCGACTTGGGCACTTGTCATAACAACCACTGTCTCCACAAGGGGGTCATTTACCGCATCCATTATTTCTCGCTGATATGGTGCCCTGTCAGTTCTCCATTGTCCAGGCTCTGCCGAAGATTCAGGTGAAAGTCTGCGGTAAAGATCAGCCCATTGGGAAACCGTTAGGTCCGGAGGTGGTGATACGACCTTTGCACATTCCCGAAAAAGGCGATATAGTTCATTTTTGTTTCTGCTTACGGCCACGACGTGGCATCTCCTTTTCAGCGGCCGTTTCTTCTATATCTTCATCCAGGACCAATTTGTCTTTGCTAAGTTTATAGAACACCTCCGGATCATAGTCTGCTAACTCGGTCAAAGCTTCATATACTTCCTTCTTGATAATATCCTGGATGACTGCTAAATCTGTTTTGCCCTGCAATCTTGGTGCGGCTTTTGTAGGAATTGCGAGGCAACGGGCACGAAAAGCGCCGAGCATGTCATTCATAACTCGGCGGACATCTTCGGACCGGTGCAGTTCGCCCCGCATTATCTGAAGCTCCAACTCAACTTTCTGGCGGTGAGCCCTGGTCAGAAGGGTCTTTTCTTTTTTTAAATCAAGCTCTTCGTCTGAATTGCCAAGCTGCGTTTTTATCCAAGAAATGTATTCTTGCACAACCGTCGGCAAATAAAATTTTCCTCTACCAATTTTTGAAATGATTTCGTTTTTAACAAGTTGCTGAATGCGTCGTTCGCTAAGGTTTAGTATTTCGGCTAATTCTGGTGTACTGACCACCCATTTCCCTTGCTCTGACATGGCTTCACCACCTTTCTTGATAACCTAAGAAAGCGAAACCGAAATCGATTTTCGGAGCCTGTCGCTAAAAAAATTTCGGGGCTCGCCAGACCCGTAGCCTTTACCCCTTCCAGAAGGACCCGCACTTATAACCCATCAACACTACTCCACCGCTTCCACTGTAACCCGAAAAGTCTTGCCAGTAAGGAGTAGCAGCTTCAATACCTCGCTCATCTCGCTTCCTGGTACGTCTAACTTCACCCGGGCACCGTCGCCGTTGCCACTCACTGAGACAGCGCTTTGAATTGGAGGTAAAGAAGCAATGAAGCTAATTTTGTCCATAGTCTCACCTACTTTTAAATATTTTTTTCTTAAATCCTTGACACGTATTTAACACGTAAGTACTCCAAGAAGCTTTAAAAGAAAGACTTGGAATAAATGAGAAAAACTAAATCTTCACCCACCGCCCCCACCCTGGCGGTTTTTTCTTTGGGTGTTCTAATCCGCCCTAATGGGCACTGCCAGGCAAACTAAAAAGCCGTCTCCTCGGACGGCTGTTTGATAGCATAATTTATGATTGTAATCCAAAGGCCTTTTCTACTTCACGCCAAACTTCCGCATCTCGTTTAGAGAACCATTTTGGAATTACTCCATTGTTTTGTGCCCTGATTTTTTGTTTATAAGACTTAATCTCCTTTATAGCTGTTAACAAAGCAGATACATTTTGTTCTATGTATTTTGTCGGAATTCTAACTACTTCCCAGTCAGCACCCAGTATTGCTCTCATTTCAATATCACGCTTATAATCTTCTAATTTCTTGAATTCATGCATATACCCATCTATTTCTAAAACCACTTTCTCATTTGGTAAAAGCATATCTGGTTTATATTTGCCAACAACCGGATGAAGTTTAACTTTTACTCTATTTTTTAGCAATTCCATCAATGCAACCATCTCATGCGCACTATCGAAAGCCTCTGGGTCTTCTTTTATTTTGTCAAAAACCACTTCAGCAGCTTCTTGGTATAAATACATTTTCGCCATTTGCTTTTCTAACATCCTTAAAGCTCTATCAAACATCAATTCCGCACGCAACCGTAAATATTCAAGTCTTTTGGCTTCTAACTGCTTAGGATACTCTTCTTTACAATCTGGGCAAAAAACTCTGGCTAATGGTTTATCAGTAGCCATAGGAACAACAGTTCCACAACCCCAGCACTTGAAAAAATTCATCTAATCACCTCTAACGGGCTTTGCCCTATTTTAATTATACTTTTTAAACTACCTTCTTGGGCTTGCAAAAAACTTGCAAATTTAATACCACCCCAGTTTTTCCGCAATCCCATACACAAACCCAGTCCTGTACCGATGAAAAGTACTCTCATCTACCGCTAAAATTTCTGCCATATCTCTGGCAGTCAGGTCAAATCTATTTCTGTTCTGCAACTTTTGTGCAAGTTCTTGCGGCGGCTGCCAGTCTATTGCAAGTCCGTATTTAACCCAAACCACCCTGCGCACTTCTTCTTTTGATTTTGCATATACTTCCGCAATAGCTTTTGTAATCCTTTCCATCTCCCGCAACAACAAACTATCCGCAAGCTTTGTCGCCCTGCGTTCTACTTTACTGGTAATATAACCTCCCCCGCCAACAGCAGCACCAAGCTCCCCTTGTCTACCTGCTAAGATGATATCTGCCCGCAACTCTTCGATTGCTTTTATCGTGTCGTTATAAGCATATATTTCTGCTTCTATATGCCTGAAAGTAGCCCGTTTTAATTTCATCGAATCACCACCCCCTGGATTTGCTTGATTGCTCCTCTTACCCGTTTATACTTTGCATGTTGCATCAGTTCTGCCCAGTTGATTATTTCAGTATCAGTTTCCCTTTCGATTGGTGCCTTGGTAAGCAATCCTTTACGGTATAACTCTTTAATCACAAGGGGTTGTTTTAGAAGAATGTATTCGAATATCGTCATTTCTCTCCTCCTACCCATAAAAAGGATCTCCTACTGCCCATCTAATGTTTACTTCACCGTTCGGTTCCCCGGTCACAACCAGGTACTCCTCTATCCTTTTCCCGAAAATTCGGGGTATCTTACTTCCACTTTGCCTGGCGCAATTCTTTCCCCATTTAATTTGGCAGCGATTATATTCTTTACATAAAGCCAGCAAACACTCTTCTTGCCTTAACCTCTCAACCCTCGCTACCCCGCCATGTTCTCACTCCTCGTATAATGATTTTAGAAATAATCTTTAAACGGTAATAAAAACCGTTTCGATTTTATAAAAAATTGTTCTTTGAAAACTGGAAATTAGACTTTCTTTTTGCTGCTGGACCAGGCACAATATATTCGTGAGATTGTTTCTGGGTAGGTATTTCACTCCTTGAGGTTTAACCTCTTGTAAAGAGTAACCCCCAGTTCATGGTCCGCACTTTTCACGCGTAGGTTGCACACCTTAATGTTTTCCCCTCTTATTTGCAGCAGAATTAGAGGATTAAGATACATTAAGCTAAGTGCTCATTCCGGCGAGGTTGCTGATCGGCCATGATTCCTGGGACCCAGCAGCAATTTTCATTACCCCCTTACGAAAGCGAGGTGATTCTGTGAAAACTCTGTTTGTTGGTATTGACGTTAGTATGAAAGATTTTAAGGCTCAGTTTATGGACAACCTTGGTGAAATTGTTTCTAAACGCCAGAAGTTTTCTAATGATAATCCTGGCCTTGAAGCTTTGATTAATCTTGTCCTCGAAATTTGCCATTCTAATAATTTTGAAAGCGTTGTTATTGGCTTGGAATCTACTTCAGTCTACAGCTGGCATTTGCAAATGGGCCTTGCTTCTAATTATCAGCTGGCAAGTTATCACTGCCAGGTCTACACCTTTAATCCTAAGGTTGTTGCTAATTTTAAAAAGGCTTATGTCGACCTCCCCAAAAATGACTGGACCGACGCTTGGGTTATTGCCGACCGGTTGCGTTTTGGGCGTCTCCCGGAAAACTCCCAGGTGGATTTTCGTTATTTGCCTTTGCAAAGGCTGACCAGGTTCAGATTCCATTTAACTCAAACTCTTACCAGAGAGAAAAACTATTTCCTTACTAATCTCTTTCTCAAGTTCAATACTCTTCAGCAAGATGAGGTATTTAGCAATTTGTTTGGTGCTACTTCTGAGGCTATTTTAACCGAATTCCTTTCTCCCGACGAAATTGCGGCTCGACCGCTTGATAATTTAATTGATTTTTTGGTGGAGAAAGGTAATAAACATTTTGCTGATCCTAAAGCTACTGCTGAAAAACTAAAAATCGCTGCTCATAATGCCCATAGGTTAAGGGGTAACCTTTTGGAACCTGTAAACCTGATTTTAGCTACTAGCCTTGAAACTATTAGAACTTTAGAAAAACAAATTAAAAATATTGATAAAGCTATTGCTAAAGAAATAGCCCATTTTAAGCATACCCTTGATTCTGTACCTGGCCTTGGTCCAGTTATCTGCGCCGGTATTATTGCTGAAATTGGTGATATCCACCGTTTCCCTAATGATTCAGCTTTAGCTAAATTTTCCGGCTTAACTTGGCGTGAGCATCAGTCAGGTGAATTTGAAGCTGATACTACGCCACTTACTAAAACCGGTAACGCTTATTTGCGTTATTACTTAATTCAGGCTGCTAATTCTGTTCGTCAGTACGAGCCTGAATACCGGGAGTTCTACTCCCGTAAATTCCGGGAAAGCAAAACTCACCATCATCGCCGTGCTTTAGTCCTTACCGCACGTAAATTAGTGCGTATGGTTGATGCTCTGCTGCGCAGCAACCAACTCTATCTGCCCAAGGGGCAAAGGAGGAATCTTGCTTAATATTTTTTAAATCCTAATTTCCATTTTTGTTACTTGTTTCCATATTGCTTGGATTCAGGACGGTTTTCTATTGCCTTTTTTAAGTCTTAACTTCGAAAATTTTTGACCTCATGGTCTTGACATATTACCGTAGGTCTTTACAACCCTGCTTTTTGCAAATCCTCAATTCCTCGCGCAACTATATACCGTCCACCGTGACTTTCTATTTCTTCTTTGAAACGCTCTTGGTACTTCGAAGTCCTTCCCTTTGGCGTTTTAACTTCAATCCAAACATGCTCGCCATCTTTTAAAGCATATAAATCCGCAATTCCTCTATAGCTCCCAAGGCTTTGGTGAATTTTTACTACAAACCAGCCTTTTAACTGCAAATACTGTTTTATCAATGCTTGTATGTCTCTTTCCCTCATCTCTCCAACTCCCTTAGCCAGGAATTTTCCCAACCAGCATTTTATTTTTCTCATCCCAGATTAAAGGCAGCTTATCAAGTTTTGCTATATCCCAGGGAAAATCTATTCCGCTAACACTAAAAACATAGCTTTTTGAGTTTTTATGTCTTTTCAAAACTATTCCTTGCATAGCTTTCCTAATCGCAATTGCCCTTGGTGCTACTCCAATCTCAATCATTAATGGCCCTTCGAGATTTTCCCCAAAAAGCCTCTCAATAGCGCTTTTGTTCAGTCGTAAATAAGGGTATTTTTCGTCATGGTTATGGAAGCTTAGCATTGGCACATCTAAGTTACGTCCATTAGGTCTGTAATTAAACCACTTAAAAGAGCCAGGGTCAAAGCTAACTTTTATTTCAGAAGCTTCTTCTAATCTCTTTTCCGCCTCCAAATTTTTGACATTCCTAATTGGCGTCCTATTTGTAATTGCCATAGCTTGACCTCCCCATTTGCACTTTTATTTCAAGCTGCTTAATTTGTCTCTCCATCTTTTCAATCCTATAACTTTGAAGAAGTACCGCTAATGAAGTAATAAATATGGCAATCGCTAATAACAACAACGTTAAATCCCGTTTTTTGGCACACACAATTTTTATCTTAGTTTCCATTTCCCTCATCCCCTAATCCTTTGCCGCTGCAAGCAGAGCAGCAAGCATAAATCCCAAAGCTCCACCTAAAAATAGTCCAAGGAAAAACATTTCTACCCACCGCCTTTTTTCAGTTCAATCTTCAAATCTCGCTTGCCAGCGCCATCCAATCGCTTCTATCCCGGTCACCTTTTTCTCATACGGCAACCGGATTAATATGTCTTTCAGCTTCATTAGTTCCTTCTCTCCGAGCCACACTATTCGGTTATCGTGGTCAATGGTGTACTCATTTATGCCAATCGCATCTAAAAGCTTATCCGGGCTAACTGTATTCATTTTTCACCCTCCCCACTTACTCACACCGCCTTTTCTCTTCTCGCCTTCACCAAGCAATCATAATGCCCAAAGTAGCTCTTGCATCCGTACCTCGTGTAACCTTCCCTTATTTTCCCGCTTGCAAGGGTTATCCGGTAGTGCATCTCTTCTACCTGAAAGTATACTTCCGCCGCATGCTTTCCGCATATTTCGCACGGCCCGTGTCTTACGCTACTGTCGCCTGTAGAGCTGATATGATAGCGAAAGTCGCCGTGGTATTCCCAGTCCATCTTCTCACCCCCTAAAACGGTAAGTCCTCATCGCTAATCTCAATCTCCACCGCTCCGTCTAACATATCTTCCACAGCCAATTCTTCCTTTCTCTTCGGTTTGTCAAGGAATTTCACATTACTCGCCACAACTTCATAAACCCGTCGCTTTTGGCCCTCTTTTTCGTAGCTCCGTATTTGCAGCCTGCCTTCAATCAGGACTAACCGCCCCTTTTGCCCAAACTCATTCACTATTTCCGCCAGTTTGTTCCACACTACAACGTCCACGAAATCCGCTTCCCGTTCGCCTTCTTTGGACGTGTAGGGCCTGTCCGTCGCTATGGTTATAGTTGCTACCGGCGTTCCCTGGGGTGTATGCCAAAGCTCCGGGTCCCGGGTGAGACGGCCAACTAAGATGATTTTGTTGAACATTTTATTTCCTCCTGTTTTTATCCTTCTTGTCTTTCCTTATCTGCAACCGGTATGATTTCCCCTCAATCTTCACCGGTTCGCACATTTCAACTAATCTATCAACTATCCGCTCCCCGAGTTTTTCAATTAATTCTTCTATTGTGCAATTTGTAGTCAGCACCGTAGGTAATTTTTTTTCGTACCTGGTGTTTATAAGCTTGAAAAGCTCTTCCTGCACCCAATCGGTAGTTCGTTCTGCTCCAATATCGTCTAATACCAGAAAGCGTTTATTAGCGACTTTTTCTGCAAGTTTCCGGTCCGCTGTCTCATCGTGGTAAGCCAAACGGATTTCGTCCAGCAACTTCGGCACCAGTATCATCGCTCCCGGTATTCCCCGCTCAAGCACAACTTTTAGAATTGCCGCTGCCAGGTGAGTTTTCCCGGTACCAACTGGCCCGGAAAGAAGTAATCCTTCTGTCGTATGCCAACTAAAGTTTTGGGCATATTCAAAACATTTATCAAATGCTTGCTTATTCTGAAAATTAACGCTGTAAGTTTCAAAAGTTTTACCTTCGAAACGTTCGTTTATGTATTCCCGTTTTTGCTCTTCTGCTACTTGCCGGGCAAAATATCTACACGAAGCCCAGGCAAAGGTAGGTATTTTATATAGCTTCGTCGCTTCTTCATGCAGTACCGGTCGCCAGCCTTTCTGCGGCATTTTGCAATATTCAAGGCCAGCACACTTTGGGCATTCTTCATCAGCTTTTTTAGCCAGCATTCCTTCAATCGAAATACCATGAGTAGTCGTTTGCGGCAGACTTTTTACCTCGGCCGCCACTCTTACCATCTCCTTTGAGGATAGCATTCAGATAAATCAACGGCTTTTCGGGGATAAAACCACTATCAATCCGATAACCAAGTTCATTAATCGCCAAGAGCACTTTGTCATAGCCATATTCGTTATAAAGCCGTCCAATAAAGGAAAAGTCCCCTTTTTGGTGCTTGTCCTGTGGGATAAGCTTGCGGTACTCTTTAGTGAGTTCAGTAATCAATTGTTGGTTAGTTGGTGGGGCGTCGTCAGCGTCAGCTGTTACTTCGTTAGAAGTAACTAAATTAATATTTTTAGTTTTGTTTTGTTTATATAATGTGCAACTGGAGCGCTCCTCCTGTGCCTCCTGAAACGCTCCTACCGTGCCTACTTCTGTGCCTACCATTGTGCCTACTTCTGTGCCTACTTTTTGACAGTCAACCTTTTGCTTTTCGAAAGGTATTATCCGGTATCGTCCGGCTTGGTTAGAGGTTCCTTTTCGATATTCAATTAATCCCCTTTGGATTAATTGATTGCGCGCTTTCTCTAACCCCTGCCGGGATAAACCGGTCATTAATTGAAGCGTTTGATTGGGCACTGTAAACCACTCTTGCCAACCAGTCATGTTGCATATGGATATAAGCGTATACCATAATGCAACTTGTCCTGTTGACGGGCGGTTTATCACGGCCCAATCTCTAAACGCATTCAATTCTTTGATATAATTCATCGGCTTCACCTATCTTTTAGCGATTTCATTTTGCGACATCGGTACCTTTAAAGCTTGTCCAGGGTAAATCGTGTAGCTGTCCATATTATTCAGAATCTTTATCTCCTCGATTACTATCCGGATATCTTTTCCTGGTATGCTTAGCTCTTTAGCGATACCCCAAAGAGTATCGCCTTTCTCGACGATTATCTCTTGCGTGTTTGCATGGTCTATTACTATAGCCTGGTAATTAATTATATGAGGCAACCTGGCCGCGGCCCCAATCACCGCCGCCAGGAGCATAATGAAAAAGACAATTTTGAATTCGCGGTCCATTTTTAGCCCTCCAAATCTGGAAACTCATCCCAAGTCCGACCGTCCAGGAGACTGCCTGCGTTCTTTTTCCCTACTTTTACAAAGTCATATTTGCAACCTTTATATTCTGTCAGAGTATGCAGTCCATCCCCTCTATCGCTATAAGGCAAAGGTTTATATTCACCCCAACTTTTGAAGAAGAATGGTACCCCTGCTTCTTGGCACTGGTCTCGTAGGCTCCTTACCCACTCTGGGTGCATCGGTCGAGCTCCAGGGCCGGTTTCGCCGCCAGCAATGACCCAGTTAAGTTGGAAATCATGGGTACAATCCGGACAACATTTTTGACCTTTATGCCATAAAACAGGTCCGCATTTTGTTGCTGGCACTCCGCAACCTTCGCATATTCCTAACCATTTTGATAAATCCACTGGTCCTAATAGAGGTTCACAACTAACAAACCGTACAGTTGCTGGTATCTTAAGTAATATTGGAATTCTTTCATTGGCCATTTCTTGATTTTCTACTGTAACACCGAGCCATACTCTTTTATGAGGCCAGGCTTGCTTTTCCTCCATTGTTTTTCCTGACGTCCCAAGCATTTGCCCCATAAATTTCTCTATAATGTCCTTCATCCGTTTAGGTCGCTTTGTCAAAACCATGAATATATGCCTACTTGGGCAAAAGGTCATTTGTAAAAACACTTTAAGAATAAAATCATCCGGTACATCTTCATGAAATAAATCGCCCATACTGCATACAAATACCCGGCGCGGTTTCTTCCAATGCCAAGGTTCATTTAATTTTTCTGGGTGCAACGTCACCCTAAACGGCTCGTCCTCTGGATATCCGCACCTCCCAGCCAAACGCTTGCTCATACGTTCAGCATAGCAGTTTTTGCAACCTTCAGACACCGGCGTACAGCCCGTTACGGGATTCCATACTGCATCGGCCCACTCTATCTTAGTCCGCCCCATTGCTTTTCACCTCTTATAAGGCGAGCAGGCCGAGCCCGCCCGCCATTATTCAACATCCACCTCGACGGACTTTGTAATCATCGCTAAATCTTTGATGTATTGATGTAACTCTTGCCATTCCTCCAGCGTCAACTTGGTTGGTTCTTTGCCATATCTTTCATGCACATGTTCCCGCAACTGTTCTTGTGTCCAGCTGGCTTCCTCGGCATATGTTTTGACTTCTGCCGCCATTCTTTTAACCATTTCTTTTACATCCTCTGCTTTAGCTTTAGTTTCTTGCTTTGGTTTTGGCGTTTCGACCTGTACTCCGTCAGTAAGCCAGTCTTTGATAATTTTGGCCAGCTCTTCGCCAGGTTTATTAATTATTAGCCCGTCTAAAGCCTCGCATCTCGTCTTGCTAATAATGAGATTATGGTCAATGTCCATGTCAGCCACTATATCGAATTCGTACTCCATTCCGTCCCTTTGAACTGGTTCAAGCCCAACTTTTTTTATTATGGTTTTGCCTTTTTCGTCTTGCGTCTGAATGTACTGCATCTTAGCCCGCATCGTTGCTATTACATGTAGTGGTGCTGTAATAATTGCTTCAACCAGTTTGTTATGGAGTGGTGTTACATCCCGCCAAGCTGCGAATTTATTGCCACCATATTTCACCGCATTCTTATCGGCAAGCTCTATAGCTCCGTCAGTTCCGGCCCATGCGTGTGATAGACTATCAATGACAAGCACATCATAGCCTTCTTTTGCAGCTTCCTTGATTGCGTCAATGTATTTCTGTGGGTGGTAGGTATCAAGTTCTAACACGTCAAACTCGAATTTATCTGCGTATTTGCTTGCGCTTCCGTGCTCGGTATCAATTACGGCTATTTTTCCACCCAGTCCGCTCGCAAGTTTCAGAGCTGTGTAAGTTTTCCCGGACCCGCTTGGACCAATCAGCCCAATTCGGGCTTTAGCTTGTTTCTTTGTAGCTTTTTTGAAAGCCATTTATACCGCTCCTTTCTTCTTGGTAATCTTAAATCCCTCAATAACCTTAACTTTTGTATATGATGTTAGGTCTATCACATTTGCCAGCGCGTCTTTGTCGAGTTCTTTCCTTTCCTGCTTATAAAAAGTGCATATATACCCTGCCAGTTCTGCCTTATCCAGGCTATTTTCTTTCATCCAGGATTTAAGCTTATCCTCGTATGCTTTCTTAACCGCTTCCAAGCTCTGTATCATCGTTCGTATTCTATCTACCTCAGCAGGTATTTCTTCAAGCGGTAGGGCCTCATTCAGCATCACTAAGTTTTCCACCGCCACCTAAACCGCCTCCTGCTTTTTGTATAAAGGTAATCCGGTTAAACGACTTGCTTCATTATTTAAGACCGGAAGATAGCCTTCAAAAATCTTAAGTTCTATTTCGTGCAAACAATCAACACAAAGTTCAGAGTATACATCTCTATCATGGTTATTGTTTAAATCCATGCGTCTTGCAGTCACCCAAAGACGATAAATCTTTTTTTCCTCAACTTCTTTACCGCATCTGTTACAGAAATAAAGAACTTTTTTCACCTAAACCGCCTCCTTCACTTCAGCTATTTCAATCTTCACATCTACCGCTTTTAAGTAAGCCTTAACTATTTCCAGCACATTTGCAACAAATCTTTGTGCATAATATTCTTCCGGAAATTTTCTTATCGCGAAAACAATTTCTCCTTCGTCCTTCGTTACAAATGTCACTTCTCCAATATAACTTGAATTGTTTTTATAAACGCTACCTTTTATACGTTTTACAAAGTCCATATTAAAAACCATACCATTATGGCCTATCCACATATTGTCCACACGCTCCTTTTGTGATAAACTAATTTTGAGAGATTACTTAGGCCTTCGGGCCTTTTTCTTTTTTATGGACCTTTTCTTTCATCGTTAAACCCTCCTCATTAGCTTGAGAAAACAACCGATAAAGCAGCTCCCGCCATTTCGTTGATTTCTTGCGCAATTTTCTTCCACTTTGGCTTTTCGGTTTCATCAATTTCCCCATCGCAAACAATTGCTATCAGTTCACCATTGATGTTTTCCAAATCCCTTACCTCTTTTTGTAGCTTTAATACCGACCTTGGTAAGTCTGTTAGTGATAAATCCGGTAAGTATTTCTGCCCTATCATAGTCGAATGTTTTAGGTGACTATAAGCCAGCCAGCGCGCATTATAAATCTGTACCATATTGCACACGATGTCGTCTGGTGGAATTGTTCGCCCAGCTTCGTAATCTGCTAAAGACCTGACGCTAATATGGAGAAGTTCCGCTGCTTCTTCTTGTGTTAATCCTGCATTTTTTCTCGCGATTTTATAAATGTTGTTGCAATCTCGTTTCATTCACTTCACCCCCTTCCTGTGGTTTACTATCAGTAGGAAGATTACCTCCTACCCTCCACCCGGTCGGATGGCCACCGGCCGGGAATTTACCCTGCCGACTTCTTTTCAACTAATTCACGATAAACTATTGGTGCAAATATTTCGGCCAGTTTGTCAGTGATTGCCTCTCTTACTTCATCTGAGTCCAGTAATTTATCTACTTCTGGGTCTTCTACGGCAACCAACTTGTTGCCCACTTTGATGCCTGTTACTTTAAACCTGATTACCTTTTCCTTTGGCCGTTCCAAGTTATTACCCCCTTCCCGGCCCCACCCCAATCCCCAGCAAGTGGTGGGGCTAACTCCTACACTGCTTTGCAGGAATACACTCCCTTCTGTGGAATAATTGAATATATATCTCTACAGAAGGGGGAACATTTAATGACTGAACAAGATTTTCTTGATTTGATTAATCTTCTTGATGAAGAATTGTTTAAACCATTCTTGAATGATATTTACAAAAAGGCTCAAGAGCATTACAATAAGTTGATTTTGGAAGGTTGGGATTCTGATGAAGCCTTATATGATGTTGTCATGAAAACTGCTTATCTGACTCTAAAAGATGCCGTTTCCATTGCAGTTTTTCTTTGCTCGAATATAGAGCCTGAAAGACCTAAGTCTAAAGAAGAGTTGCGCAGATTGTTAAAGGTGATTAAACGTTAGTTTTTGGTTTCAGTAATTTAGGCGGCTCAAGTGTAATTTCATAGTTTATTTTCAGAGCTTCTGTTATTTTTTTAGCTAAGTCATTTGCATCAAGCGTTAGTTTTACTTCATACGCTTTTGGCTGTTCTGGAACTCGCCCTTCCAGTTCAGCCACCCTTTTATCTAAGTCCTCAAGAATGGAACAAAGATGTAAAACCCATCCAGAAATTGCTTCAAGTGTCGTATCCTCTACGTAGGTTGACATTATACGTGCTTTTAGTTCTTTGGCCTTCATTCTCCCTCACCTCCTTACCCCGCTTTGGTTTGGGATTTTTCTTGGCATTCTGCAAAGTCAGAGGACAAAAAAAGGTCATTAGGAGTTACTTTTAATATTGCAGCAATATCAAGAGCAGTTTTTAGGGACATTCTTCGCTTACCATTTTCTATCTGACAATAGTAGCTGTCAGATATACCCAATTTTTTGGCCATCTCCATCTGAGTAAGCCCATTCGCTTTGCGCAATTGCTTTAGCTTGTTCATTCTCTCCCTCCTTCATTGCGTTTTGCAAACCTTTGATTTTATTCTAAACCTAACTTTGCATATTGTCAAGATATATTTTTTAATTTGCAAAGAAAAATTTTTTATCTTATCACTTTGCTATTTGCAATGTTATAATTTTGGTAAATAGAGGTGATTTTGGTGAACTTCGGACAAAGACTACGACAATTGCGTACTGAAAGAGATTTGACTCAAGCAGAATTGGCAAGATTGCTTTCAATTGGGGAATCAACAATATCCTTTTATGAATCAAATAAAAGGCAACCGGATTTTGACACACTTATTAAACTTTCAAATTTTTTTAATGTAACAATAGACTTTCTCCTTGGCCGGACAAATGAAAATAATAAACCTATCTCTACTAAAGCCATCCCTCTACTCGGAGTAATCCGCGCAGGCATACCAATATTAGCAGAAGAAAATTGGATTGAAGAAATTGCATTACCAGCAGGTATTAAAGCGGATTTTGCCTTGCAGGTTGAAGGAGATTCAATGATTTATGCTGGGATATTCCCTGGAGATATTGCTTTTTTTAAGCAAAGTGAAACAGCTTTGAATGGACAAGTAGTAGCAGCAGGCGTTGTGGAAGAAACTTGGAAAGCAAATCTTAAATTTTATGTGAAAACAAATGGAAAAGCTTTTCTTAGGTCAGCAAACCCAAAATATAAAGATATTGAGGTTACATCACAGCACAAAATAATTGGAACAATGACTGGACTCGTTCGCCATAATCCGCCTTCAATGACTGAGTACATTTCACTAATAATTTCCAAAGACGAATTTGAAAATTCCTGGATAGAAACAATTGAAACGGCCTTATCTCTCGGGATGTCACCGTTACATGTTAAGCAATTACTTGAAATCCAAGCTACTCTGTCAAAAATGATTAAAACTAATGAATAAATTTATAAAGGAGGTTTACTATGAGCTTCAAAGATGATCTTTTAAAACTAAGTATGCAAATAAGCGAAAGAAAAGTCCACGTCAACAATGAGGAAACCACTAAACACGCCCTTATTATCCCATTTATTCAGATCTTGGGCTATGACGTCTTTAATCCCCTTGAGGTAAAGCCTGAATATACTGCTGATTTTGGGAAAAAGAAGGGCGAAAAAGTAGACTACGCCATTTTTAAAAACAATAAACCAATAATGTTTATTGAAGCAAAATCGGTAACTGAAAAATTAGAAAACCACGATACTCAGCTTAGTAGATATTTTAATTCTACTCCTGAAGTTAAAATAGCTATTTTAACAAATGGCATTATTTATAAATTTTTTACTGACTTAAATCAAAATAATGTTATGGACCCTACACCATTTTACGAATTTGATTTGGAAAATTTAAAAGAATCTGATTATGAAGCTATCGCTAAATTCCGCAAAGAAGTTTTTGACCAAGATAATCTGGTAAAATACGCTGAAGATTTAGTTTACATGGCAAATTTAAATAAGAATCTAAAAGAGCTTTTTAAAAATCCTTCAGATGAATTTATTAGATTTTTAATCAAGGATTTTAGCGATACGAGAATTACTGCAAATGTTATTGAAAGATTTAGACCGGTTGTTAAAAAAGCAATCCAAGCCACATTAGTTGAAATAATAAGTCAAGGAATTTTAAAAGAAGATGATGAAACTATTGCTCAACTTCCGGAGCCAAGTATTCCAGAAAACAATGACACCGAGGAAAGGCAAAGGAAAATCGAAACAAATGATGAAGAATTATATGCTTTTGAAAAAATTAAAGAAATATTATTAAAAGCAAATAAAGATATCTCCCAAATAAATTATAAAGATACTGTAAATTATTTTGGTATTTATAAACGAAATATAAATGGTTGGTTTTTAAGAATTAATCTGACCTCTACAATAAAGTATATTGCATCTCGTTTACCTATAGATGAAACAAAAAAAGTCGTTTTTGGATATGAGGTTCAAGAAGCACCTAAAGGCCTTGGTGAATCCAGGGTTATCATTAACCAAAAGGAAGATATTGAAAATTTAAAAGACTATATTATAAAATGCTTTGAAATAGTCGAAAATTTCTAAGAGGAAAGCTACGATTAGTAGTTTTTAGTATAATTAACTAAAAATAATGATTGACTTTGGCGGCAAATGCATATAATATTAATAACAGAATAATCCCTATCGTTCCCCCCTCTTCAATTTGAAGTAGGGATAAGGAAGGATAGGCATAGAATAAGTCATATTTTCAAAAAAGCCGCCTTTATGGCGGCTTTATACTTTATTGAGGTGAATTGAATGAATTATAGAATTGCATGTTTTATCGATGGTGGATATCTCGATAAAGTCTTGGCAATACAGTTTCAAAAAGCCAAAATTGATTATTTAAAACTTTCCACCTGGATGGCAAACGGCATTGATATTCTTCGTACATATTATTACAACTGTTTGCCCTATCAAAGCCCTACTCCAACAGAAGAAGAAAGAAAACTATTTTCAAATGCTTCAGAATTTCACGAAGCATTAAAAAGATTACAAAGATATGAAGTACGACAAGGAAAATTAGCCTTTCGAGGTATATCTCGAGAAACGGGCGAGAAAATATTTGAACAAAAACAAGTAGACGTCATGTTAGCCGTAGATTTAGTTAGACTAAGCACCAAAGGCCAAATAACACATGCGGCTATCTTTGCCAGTGATAGCGATTATCTCCCCGCAATTCAAACAGCTAAAGATGAAGGAGTTTTTATTCATCTTTTCTATAGCCCACATCGTGAATTACTACCCCATCGAGAACTACTTGCTATTTGCGATGAAAAAACGCCTATTACTCTTTCTGTAATTAATAGTATTCGGCGTTAAATATTTTGGAGGTGATTACATGGATAACGCCAAAATCGAAGCGCGTTTAGACCAGATTACGGACATGCTCACCGAACTAATCCGCATTGTTGGCAATACCAATGCAGCAGTTGAAGAATTAAGGCGCGACATGAACGAGCTTAGAAAAGATGTTGATGAGTTAAAAAGCGACATGAAAGAAGTAAAGCAAACGCTTAAAGAGCACTCAAAAAAGTTTGATTATGTAATGTACAAATTAACCGTTCATGATGCCGAAATATT
The DNA here is from genome assembly GCF_001950255.1 of Carboxydothermus pertinax. NCBI lineage: Bacteria > Bacillati > Bacillota > Clostridia > Thermoanaerobacterales > Thermoanaerobacteraceae > Carboxydothermus > Carboxydothermus pertinax. The sequence continues at coordinate 53,816 of NZ_BDJK01000003.1, read as the reverse complement.
CGACCTAAAAGGAGTTATACCTAAATAAAGCAAAAGACCTGCTATCTCGACACTCACGATAGCGGGTCTTTGTGTTTTAGAGACATTTCGACAAAATCCCTAAATAACTGACATTTCAGGAGGCAGTCATGAAAGAAACATCTAAGCTTACCGAAAGCGAATTGTTCCAGCTTTTGATGAATAATCCTGGCCTTTTCGAGGATATTTTAGCCGCTTATAATGTGAGAGTTAAACTGGAGCAGTTAGACCCCGAGATAGATGGCTTTATTTACAAAGGGCCGAAAGATACATATTTCATTGTAATAAATCAGGATCTTGATGGCCCACATCGATTATTTGTGTTTATCCATGAGCTTTATCACTTAATTTGCGAATTGTCAGAACAGAAGATAATCTTGCGATTAGCTCGAAACGCCAAAGAAAAGTTTGCCGATAGAGAAGCAAGGATGATATGCCGGCAAAATCAAAGCTACAAAGTGGCTGAAGGCACAACTAAATACTGTGCTTATTAAATATTAAATAAAGTTTTATTTAAGTGGCTGGCTGCTTTCAAAATCAAATAGGGGGGGAATTATGAAAAAGAAATTTATCTTTAATGCTTTTGCATTTGTAATTGTATCTCTATTTTTCTTCAGTACTACAGTATTAGCAAAACCTGTACTTAAAACGATTAAAGCTTACTTAAATACAATTACCCTTTCTTACAACGGTAAAAGCATTGGTATTTCAACAATTAAATACAACAATGTAACTTATGTTCCTCTTAATAAAGTAACTGACTTACTTAATAAAAAAGTAATTACCACAAGTAAAGGTTTTGAAATACTGGATAAAAGCAATATCCCTAACGGAAGTAAAGTTACATCTTTACCTGCTTCAATAACTATTAAAGATGTAAAAGTAACAATTACAAAAGTTGAACAAGATAGTAAGGCTTTAAAAATATATGTAGCTTATACAAATAATAGTCCTGAAAGAATTGACCCCGCTGAATCCTTAGTGAAAGTAATTAGTAATGGCAGGCAATACGAATACGATTTATCTTTTGTTTTAGATTACATGGACAAATACCGAGATGAATATACAAGCTACCCGCATGCTCCTTCTGAAATAGAACCAGGCGTAATAGCTGACTCGGTTATTCTCTTGCCACCGATACCAAATATAGAAAAAAATGTCCGCATAATATTAAGAGCCAATTATGAATATTATACCTTTTTAAATGTCCCTGTAACCATAAATTAATTTAACAAAGCGGCCAGCCCGCTTTTTTCTTTAGGGAGGCGATTATAAAAGATGCAAAAGCCAGAGGTTACACGCCTTGTAGTGTTTGTAATCCGCCTCAATAAAATTATGTATGGTGAGCAAAAATTTCAAAAAGAGGTGAGTATATTGAAAAAACTTCTCTATATTTTAGTTGTTATTGCCATTATTGCAGTTTACCTTTTTACATCTGGTGGAGTAAATTTTGAAACTATTACTTCTTTTATAGGATGGGTAGTTTTTGGTTTAGGATAAAAGAGTGGAATAATAGCCATGATTATAGGGATTTTAGTAGCAAACCTACAAACAATATTAAAATTGTAATCCAATTCAATGATATTTTGATAAAACTCCAAAGGAGGGTTAAAAATGTCTATTGAACTAAAAGCACTAAACCTTGTTGTTGTATTTGAAGAGTTTGGGAAATTTCAAATTAAGCGTGATATACTCGAAAAGCTATTTACCGATAGCGAACCAAATGTAATTTGGTATAACGATCCTATTTCACCAGGAATTATTCAGTATAATGACAAAGCTCTTGATATATCAATTGTCGATAATAAATATCAAATAAGTACAGTTGCTACCAATAATGAAATCCCAAAATATTTTCCAGATGTTTTAAAAAAATCATTAGAAGCCGCTAACGAGAGAAATATTATAGCTTATGGTTTTAATTTTGATTTCTTCTCCCCAGATCTCGAGGAAGTTAAAGATTTATTTAAAATCCAAATAAACTTAAAAAGTTTTCAATATAAACCAAAAACTTTTTTAAGTTTAGCTTTTGAGAAAAACAATCTAATTTTTGTTTTTGATATTAAGGATGATAAAATTTCCTCAAATTTACATGTCAATGTCCATCATGAAGAAAAATTAAAGGCTAGTATTTTAGCAAACAAAATATCCAACAAATTACATACTGACTTCCAACTCTCATTAGAGCTTATTAAAGAGGTGTTAGAGAGTGTCAAATAGACTATCTACTAATTCAAGGAATTTCCCTAACCAGTGGGGAACTAATAATTTTAACAAAGAATTTCACGAGATTATTAACAACCTTGAAAATATATCGTATAATGAAAATAACCAAAAATACTATTTAATATTAAAAATCTATAACCGCATTTTTGCAATGTATAACGAAATAATCCGTACTAAGCAAGAAGTCATAAATGCTCATAACAATATTTTTGAAAGATATGCCGAAATAAGCAACATCGAGCAAGCAGCCTCAAAGGAGGTTAATTCTATGGACTGGCAAGAAAAATACTTAGATAAATTAGACCGTGATATAAGCGATATGAAGGCATCATTGAGAGCAACTGAAGAAAGAGTCGCCCAAATGATTAGCCAAACCTTATCAGAAATGCGTGATAGGGATAATCAAAGACACCAAGAATTTTTAACTATAAAAACTGATATTGCAGATACTAAAAAGTGGTTCTTTGGAATAATAATTTCAGTTATCATTGGTTTTGCGGGATTAATTTATGCTAACCATCAGTTCCTATCATCACTTGCACAATTAATCACTTCTTTGCTAACTTCTAACAAGTAACAATAAATTTTTGTAATTTTAAAAGCGCCCCACCGCTTTTTTCTTTTTGCTCCCACATCGAACATTTGTTTTGGAGGTGGCATTATGCGTGCTGTAATCTATGCCCGTTTTTCCAGTGACAACCAACGCGAAGAATCCATAACTGCTCAGGTAAGGGCCTGCTCTGAATATGCAAAGCAAAAAGGCTACCACATTGTCAAAATATACGCTGATGAAGCACGATCAGCGTTAACCGATGACAGGCCAAACTTTCTTAGAATGATTAGTGACGCCAAGCTTGGCCTATTTGATATTGTTCTCATTCACAAGCTGGACCGTTTTGCCCGCAATAGATATGACAGTGCTATCTATAAGCGGGAGCTCCGGAGATGTGGAGTAAGAATAGAAAGCGTCCTTGAGCAATTAGACGACAGCCCGGAAAGCATTATCCTTGAAAGTGTTCTGGAAGGCTTAGCCGAATACTACTCGCGCAATTTAGCCCGGGAAGTAATGAAGGGCATGATGGAAAATGCCCTCCAGGGCAAACACAATGGCGGGCTACCACCTTTAGGATATGATGTTGATCCGGAAACTAAAAAGCTTGTAGTGAATGAAAGCGAGGCAAGAATTGTAAGGCTTATTTTTGAGTTGTATGCCCAGGGCAAAAGTTACAACGACATTATTTCCGCTCTTAATCAGTACGGCTTTAAAACAAAAAAAGGCAAGCCTTTTGGTAAAAACAGCATTTTTGAAATATTACGAAATAAAAAATATATTGGGATTTATATTTTTAATCGAAGCGCTCCTAAAAAAGAGGGTAAGCGCAACCACCATTTAACCAAAGCACCCGATGAAATAATCGAGATTCCGGGTACCATTCCGACTATTATTGATGAAGAACTTTTTTGGAGGGTTCAGTCCATCATGGATAAAAGGAAAAGAAACAGAGCTTCTAATAAAGCTAAAACAGTTTATCTCCTCTCTGGCTTAATTTATTGCGGTGAATGCGGGAATGCAATGATAGGCGATTCATCAAGTTATCTTACCAAAAAAAGCAAAGAGCATAAAAAATTATATTATTATACCTGCAATTATAACGGCCGGACCGGACAGTGCAATTCCCAAAAGGTTCGGAAAGAGTTAGTAGAAGAGTTTGTTTTAAAGCAATTAAGAGAAAGATTTTTTGCGGAAAAAGCTATCCCGGAATTGGCCGAGAAAATTTACTCCAGCTTTACCAGCCAGAAAAAAGAAATGGGGAAAGAAGTTAAATATATTGAGAAAGAGTTAAAAGAAACAGGGAGAAAAATAGCCAACCTGGTTAATGCCTTAGCTAATGGCGCATCGACCGTAAATTCTATCGTCGAGCAACTAAAATTATTAGAAAGCAAAAAAGCCACCCTCGAAGTACAACTCCAGGAGTGGTATTTAAAGTTGCAGGATAACATTGTCACCAAAGACAATATTATTGCCTTCTTAAAAAGCAAAAAAGAGCAACTAGATAGTAATGATCCAGTCGCTCTTAAATCGCTTTGCCAGGAATTTATTGATAAAGTTACTGTAAACAATGATAAAACCGACGTTGAATTTAAAATAACTGTGGTTATTGATGGTGGAGGCGGGGGGAATTGAACCCACCGTCCGGAGGACAAGTGCCGAAAGCTTCTCCGAGGGCAGCCGGTATTTTAGCTTTCACCCGATTGGTGCCTACCGGCAGGCCACAATCGGGATATCCCGTAAAATCTCGCTTAGAAAGAGCCGGGACACCCTTTCTAAGCCAGCCCGGTTGGGTCACGCCCCGGCGGAAATCCCGGGCCAATTTCCGTCAGGACGTAGCTGACTTAAGCAGCTAAAGCGTAGCTTTCGTTGGCAATTATATCTTTCCCACCCTTTTTTACGAGGTAAGGTGGGGTCCTCGCCTCGCTACTTGCGGCCCTTCGTTCCCCCGTCGAACCCTTTACGCCCCCAGGTTAATAACGAGCTCGAAGAGCCTTCTCAATTTCTCTGGCTGCATCCCTTTTTGCCATCTCTTCCCGTTTGTCGTAAATCTTTTTCCCTTTAGCTAAGCCCAATTCTATTTTAGCATAATTTCCTTTAAAGTAAAGCTTTAATGGTACCAATGTTAAACCCTTTTCCCTGGTTTTACCAAAAAGGCGCATAATCTCCCTTTTATGCATTAATAGCTTTCGAGGTCTCTTAGGTTCGTGGTTAAAGCGGTTCCCCTGCTCATAGGGACTTATATGCATGTTGTAAAGCCAGAGTTCACCGTTTTCAATCCGGGCAAAGCTATCCCTTAAATTTACCCGACCCAGACGGATCGATTTTACTTCGGTTCCTTTTAAAGAAATACCTGCTTCGTATTTTTCCAAAATATGATAATCATGAAAAGCCTTACGGTTTTCTGTAATTACTTTCTCCATAAATGATTCCCCTTACAAAAATGACTGGCTTAAATTATTATATCATACTTAAGAGCAAAAAGTAGTCCTGGCTAAATATATCTTAGCAGATCACTCCCGTAAATTAATTCCAACGCAAAATATTATTAACTATTTCACCAAAAAAGAGAGATGTAGTTTACTTCACGATTCTTTCTAAAATTTCCTCGGCCGACTCCCTGGTATTGGGGCTTTCCCCTTTTTTGCTAACCAAGACAAAGTCAATTTCCCTGGACACAGTATTTACTTTTATCACCCTTACCCGCACTTCGTCTCCCAGACGAAAGACTTTCTTTGTCCGTCGGCCAATTAAAGCATAGCTTTTTTCGTCATAAAGGTAATAATCATCCTCAAGGGAAGAGACCCGTACCAGTCCCTCTATTAAATTTGGTAGCTGCACAAAGAAGCCATAAGAAGTAACTCCCGAAATAATTGCATCGTATTCGGTGCCTTCTTTTCCTGCCATAAATTCCACCATCCGCATTTCCACCGATTCCCGTTCCGCTTCCATCGCCCGCCGTTCCATCTCCGAGGAGTGCTTTGCCACTTTTGGTAAAATTTTGGCAAGTTTTGCTTCCCGCCGCGGGGTAAGTTTCCCTTCTAATACTTCCCGGATTATCCGGTGAATCATTAAATCGGGGTAACGGCGAATGGGTGAAGTAAAGTGGGTGTAGTATTCCGCCGCAAGGCCAAAATGCCAGATTCTTTCCGCCGAATAACGAGCTTGTTTCATTGACCGCAGCATGACCGCATTGATTACCCTTTCTTCCTTCCTCCCCGCCACTTTTTCCAAAAGCCGTTGAAATTCGCGGGGGTGGTATTTCCCGTCCCGGCCACCTTTTAAGTTATAACCAAAAAGCCTTAAAAACTCTTTTAAGCTTTGGATTTTCCCTTCGTCGGGATCTTCGTGAATCCGGTACAAAAACGGCACTTCCTGCCAGAAAAATCTTTCCGCTACCGTTTCGTTGGTTATTAACATAAACTCCTCAATTAACTGGTGGGCAATGTTTCGCTCCCGCCGGACGATATCCACCACTTCCCCTTTATCGTCCAGAATTACTTTCGCTTCGGGAAGGTCAAAATCAATTGCCCCCCGCTCAAGCCGGCGCTTTCTTAAAATCATGGCAAGGTTGGCCATTTCCTCCAACATGAGCACCAAATCCCCGAGCTCTTCCCTGGCTTTTGGATCTTTATCCAAAACAGCTTTTTTCACAATGGTGTAGGTAAGCCGGGCCCGGGTCTTGATAACCGACGGAAAAATTTCATGACTTACCACTTCTCCGGCGGGAGTAATTTCCATTACCACCGATAGGGTTAACCGGTCCACCTGGGGATTTAAGCTGCAAATTCCATTGGACAACTCCGGGGGAAGCATCGGCAACACTTTACCCGCAAGGTAAACACTGGTTCCCCGCTCCAACGCTTCTTTATCCAAAGCCGAACCTTCCCGCACGTAATACGAGACATCGGCGATATGCACTCCTAACTGGTAATTACCGTTAGAAAGCTTTACCAAGCTCACCGCATCGTCTAAATCCTTGGCGTCTTCATCGTCAATGGTAACAATCATTTCCCCCCGTAAATCCCGCCGCCCTTTTAATTCTTCCGGGCCAATTTCGGAAGATACGGCCTTTGCCTCTTTAATGGTCTCAGTTTTAAAAGCATCTAATAGACCATACTTTTTAATTATGGCATTTAACCGGGTTTCCGGATCTTCTGGGTCACCCAAAACTTCCACAATTTTTCCTTCCGGCAGTTCCCCCTTTTTCGGATAGGCAGTAATTTCCACCACCACTTTTTCCCCGTCTTTTACCCGAACTCCCTTTTTCCCCGGTGGCACAATAATGGCACTGGTAATCCGCTCATCATCCGGTTCCACCAATCCGTAGTGGCGCCGGCGGTAAAAACTTCCTACCACTGTTTTATTGGCCCGCTCTAAAATTTTTACCACTTCTCCCTCCGGACGGTTACCATCGGAAAAAGGAAGATATCTTACCAACACCCGATCGTTGTGCATGGCTCCTTTTAAATTGGTGGGAGAAATAAATACATCCTGCTTTTCCCGGTCCTCGGGAATTAAAAAGGCAAATCCTTTCGGATGCCCCTGAATCTTTCCACGCACCATGTTCATTTGCTCGGGAAGACCATATTTACCGGCCTTTGTTACATACACTTCTCCTTCTTTTTCCAAATCTCTTAAAGCCGCAATCAATTTTTTTATTTCCGAAACATCAGTAAGGCCAAGACCTTCGATGATTTTATCGAGGTACTGCGGAGCATTAGCTTTTATTAAATACTCCAAAATTTTTTCTCTCATTTATTCTTTCCTCCTTTTAAAGTCACTTCGTCCCTTATTTTCACCTAAATTTACTACAATTATGTCAAAAGGCGGGTACACCTTCCCCGCCTATAAACCTAACTCCTCGTGAATTTCCTGCATCGCTTTTAAAGCAATAGCTAAAAATTCTTCCAAAGTCAAGCCAATTTCACTGCAGGCTGCTATTTGTTCGCGCTTGGCCCCCCGGGCAAAAGATTTTTCATGGAAGCGATTTAAAAGAAAATCCACCGTTACCGCTTCTAATTTTTTCTCCGGACGGATCAAAGCTCCAGCAACTATCAGACCCGTTAAAGGGTCTACGGCATATAAAGCCTTATCCAAACGGGATTTACGCGGCAGGCCATGGGCTTCGTTATGAACCTTGACCGCATAGACCACTTCTGCGGGAAGTCCGAGTTTTTCCAGGATTTCCGCTCCTATTAAACTATGCTTCCGGGGATCATCTTTTGTTTCATCATAATCAATATCGTGTAAAAGTCCGGCTAATCCCCATAACTCCTCATCTTCACCAAAATGCCTCGCCAGTTCCCGCATCACCGCTTCCGTCGCTAACATATGTTTTAGTAAATTGGGGCTTTTCACTCTTTTAGTAAGTTCCCGGTATGCCTGTTCCCTATCCATTACTTCTCCCCCTCCGTTTGCCAGAATTTTGCCACCGCAAAAGCCAGTATTTGTTCCTCCGGCCCGAAAACATAGCCTTCCATTTCGTAAATTTTCCGTTTTTTATAAATCATTTTCCCTTTTACCGTAAGGGGCACTCCAATAGGCACCGGTTTTTTAAATTTAATACTCATTTCCGCAGTGACCGCCCGAACACCGTTAAAGGAAAGCCACTGGGCCATAGCTTCATCTAATAACGTAACTATAAGCCCCCCGTGCATTACTCCAGGATAACCCTGGTGTTCCGGCCGGGCCGTAAATTCCGCTACTGCCTCCTCATTAATATAAGAAAACTCTAACTTTAGACCATAAGGATTATCTTTCCCGCAGGCAAAACAGTAGTTTGGGGATTTTTCCTCCTCGTCCATGCCCCATACCATCCTTTCTGGTCTCATTTTAGCAGGTAATTTCTTCCGCGGCAAGATTGGGTAAGGTAACAAAAAAGCAGCCCTACATATTAGGGCTGCTTTAACGTACTTATTAGCGCAATAAAAGGGGAACAATTATCAATGCAAAGGTTCCAGCTACTTTCATTAACGGGTTCATGGCAGGACCAGAGGTATCTTTGAAGGGGTCGCCAACGGTATCACCAACTACCGCTGCCTTATGAACGTCGCTGCCTTTACCCCCGAGGTTTCCAGCTTCGATGTACTTCTTGGCGTTATCCCAGGCTCCACCGGCATTGGCCATATAAATGGCAAGAAGCACGCCAGTAGCAGTAACACCAGCTAAGTATCCGGTTAAAGCTTTAAAGCCTAAAATAAAGCCTATCGCCAGAGGTGCACCTACTGCCAGTAAACCGGGAGCAATCATCTGCCGAATAGCCGCTGCAGTACTGATCGATACACAGCGAGCGTAGTCCGGCCGGGCTTTCCCTTCCATTAAGCCGGGAATTTCTCTAAATTGCCGCCGGACCTCCTCAATCATGTCAAAGGCTGCTTTCCCCACCGATTCCATAGTTAACGCCGCTACTAAAAAGGCAACAGTACCACCTAAGAAGAGACCTACTAATACCCACGGATCAGTAATATTTAAGTTAAACTGACCGTTTACCAGATACTTTTGCAAGTTAGGATTGGCTTTGGCTAGATCGGTATAAGCGGAGAACAGAGCAAGGGCGGTTAATGCTGCAGAACCTATAGCAAACCCTTTAGCTACCGCTGCAGTGGTGTTCCCCACCGCATCGAGCTTATCGGTTTTGTTCCGGATTTCCGGGCCAAGTTCGGCCATTTCCGCAATACCGCCGGCGTTATCCGCCACCGGGCCAAAAGAATCCACCGCTACCACCATACCAGCAGTAGCCAGCATCCCCATTGCAGCCAAAGCAATACCGTAAAAACCAGCAGCCCAGTAGCCCACCATAATAGCAGCTACAATTACAATAATCGGTAAGTAAGTACTCCGCATACCTACGGCAATTCCGGCAATGATGTTAGTCGCAGGTCCAGTAGTGGATGCCTCAGCAATTTTTTGAGCCGGTGGTTTTAGGTTCGAAGTATAATATTCCGTTAACGAACCAATAGCGACGTTAACAATGAGTCCGGAAACTACGGCAATGAAAATCTTCAGCGCCCATTCACTGCCAAAAATATACTGGGCTAAACCATAGGTAAAAATTGCTGTAATAAAGTTAGTAGACCACAGGCCTATATTTAAGGCCATCTGGGGATTTCCATCTTCGGAAGTCCGCACAAAGAAAGTACTAATGATAGCCGCTACAATCCCCGCAGCACCAAGGACCAAGGGGAAAGTTGCACCTAAAACTTCGCTAAAGCCGTGATTTTGGGCAAAGGTAAGGCCCAAAAGCATTGCCGCCATGGTAGTAGCACCGTAAGACTCAAACAGGTCAGCACCCATACCAGCGGTGTCTCCCACGTTGTCCCCAACGTTGTCCGCAATAACAGCAGGGTTTCTCGGGTCATCTTCGGGAATACCAGCTTCTACTTTACCCACCAGGTCAGCACCAACGTCAGCAGCTTTAGTGTAAATTCCCCCGCCAACCCGGGCAAAGAAAGCAATAGCCGAAGCCCCAAAGGCAAAGCTATCAATAACATGAACATCTTTAAAGATGATATATAAGGCCGAAACACCTAATAAGCCAAGGCCGGCAACGGACATCCCCATAACGCCGCCAGCTCTAAAAGCCACATTTAAAGCGGCATTCAAGCTTTTTCTCGCTGCCTGGGTAGTCCGGGCATTGGCTTTGGTAGTACTGGTCATCCCGGCATAACCGGCAAGAGCTGATGCAATAGCACCTACTAAGAACGATACACCAACTTTAAGCCCGTAGCCAAAGTCTCCTTCTTTATAACCAAAACCTACCACTAAGAGAACAAATACTACCAGAGCAAAAGGAATAAGCGTTTTGTACTGGCGGTTTAAATAAGCCATTGCCCCTTCAAAAATTGCCTGGGAAATTTCCCGCATTTTTTCATTCCCCATATCTTCCTTTAAAACAGAGGAAAAGAGATACAGGGCAAAAAGAATGGCTAAAATACCCGCTCCCAGACCGTAATAAGCTAAGGTCAACCCGTTTTCCATTTCTCACCCTCCTCAAGTTATTAATTAGAATTTATATTTTTAAAAAAGTAACGCCAAAACCAAGGATAAAACCATAAATAAAATTACCGCTATTATGGTCATTTTTTCAAACAGTTCGTCCAGCCCTTTTTTCTTACCAAAGAGCACCTCTGCCCCCCCAGCAATAGAACCGGAAAGTCCGGCACTTTTCCCGGATTGGAGAAGAACTGCCGCAATTACTCCAAATGCAGCTAAAATATGGATAAAAATTAATATCCCCTTTAGTACGGCCACCCCGCCTCACCTCCTTAAAAACCAAAAAAATTATATCATATTTTAAATTGGTAAACAATAATTTTCTAACTATTTTAAATATTTATACATATACCGTAAAGTTAAAAAGATAGTTTAAGGCCGGGAAGGCTCCTTCCCGACCGCAATTTAAAAAATTACGCTTTTATATTATAAAAAGCTTTAAGCCCTTTGTAAATAGCAGTGTAGTCCAATTCTTCCTCAATTCTTAAAAGCTGGTTGTATTTTGCTACCCGGTCAGTTCTAGATGGTGCTCCGGTTTTAATCATCCCGGCATTGACCGCCACTGCCAGATCCGCTAAAGTAGTATCTTCAGTTTCACCGGAACGGTGAGAAATCACCGCCGTATACCCATTTTGCCGGGCGAGCTCAATGGCATTTAAAGTTTCGGTAATGGTACCGATTTGGTTTAACTTAATCAAAATACTGTTGGCAACTCCCAACGAAATCCCTTTTTGCAGCCGCTCAACGTTTGTCACAAAAAGGTCGTCACCCACCAGCTGAATTTTCTTGCCGAGCCGTTCGGTTAAGAGCTTCCAACCTTCCCAATCCTCTTCGCTCATTCCATCTTCAATGCTGATAATAGGATATTTAGCACTGAGTTTTTCGTAATACTCAACCATTTCGCTAGCCGTCTTTTTTACACCTTCTCCTTCAAGAACATAAAAGCCATCTTTATAAAGTTCGGTGGCAGCCACATCAAGGGCGATATAAATATCTTTTCCAGGAGTAAAACCTGCTTTCTCAATAGCCTCCACTATAACTTCAATTGCTTCTTCGTTAGACTTGAGATTTGGAGCAAAGCCACCCTCATCTCCTACAGCAGTATTGTAGCCTTTACCTTTTAAAACTTTCTTTAAATTGTGGAAAACTTCAGCTCCCATTCTTAAAGCTTCCCCAAAAGAGTCGGCACCTAAAGGCATAATCATAAATTCCTGAATATCAACATTATTGTCGGCATGTTTACCACCGTTTAAGATGTTCATCATCGGAGCCGGCAGTACCCGGGCATTGGTTCCCCCCAGATAGCGGTAAAGGGGAAGCCCAAGATAGTTGGCCGCCGCTTTAGCCACCGCCATCGATACTCCAAGGATAGCGTTGGCACCAAGCTTACCTTTATTGGGAGTACCGTCTAATTCAATTAAATATTCATCAATGCCCACTTGGTCCAGAGCATCAAACCCCAGTATTTCCGGACCAATTATGGAATTTACATTTTCCACCGCCTGAGTTACCCCTTTGCCCAGGTACCTTTTCGGATCATTATCCCGAAGTTCCACCGCTTCAAAGGCTCCCGTAGAAGCCCCGGACGGTACTGCAGCTCTGCCCCAGCTACCGTCTTCTAAAATTACATCCACTTCTACCGTTGGATTTCCCCGGGAGTCTAAAATTTCCCGGGCAATTACTTCCCGAATCTCGCTCATCAAAAACCCCTCCTTCTTAAAATTTAAAATAACGGCTCACTGGTCATTTCCTTTGGTATATCCAGCTCTAAAATTTTTAAAATTGTCGGGGCCACATTAGCCAGACTTCCCTTTTCCTTTAACTTAATTCCCCGGTATTTTTCCCCCACTAAAATAAAAGGGACTGGATTTGTGGTATGCGCGGTATGCGGGCTGCCATCTTCTTCAAGCATTTTTTCCGCATTGCCGTGGTCAGCCGTAATTATGGCCGTACCTCCTAAAGATAAAAACTTATCTACTACCCTTCCCAGGCATTCGTCCACCGCTTTTATAGCTTGTACTGCAGCTTCAAACACCCCGGTATGGCCAACCATATCGGGATTGGCGTAATTTAAAACAATTAAATCGTATCCCTTTTCCATTTCCTCTAAAAGCTTTTCCGTGACTTCATAAGCACTCATTTCCGGTTTTAAATCGTAAGTTGCAACTTTCGGCGAAGGGATTAATATTCTTTCTTCCCCAGGATAGGGTTTTTCTACTCCACCGTTAAAGAAAAAGGTCACATGAGCGTATTTTTCCGTTTCGGCAATTCTAAGCTGCTTTTTTTGTTTTTTGGAAAGATATTCGCCCAAGCAATTTTCAATCGGCTGGGGTAAAAAAGCTATTGGCGCTTTGATCGTTTTATCGTACTGAGTAAAACAAACAAAATGTAGATTTTCTATCTTTTTCCGGTTAAAGCCGGTAAAGTCGTCGTCCACAAAAGCTCTTGTTATCTGGCGGGCCCGGTCGGGGCGGAAATTGAAAAAGATGATGCTATCTCCTTCTTTAACTAATCCCCGGGGCTGACCTTCGGGAGTCAAAACCACCGTGGGAGCAACAAATTCATCAGTTTCTCCACGATCGTAAGCTAAAGCTACCGCCGCCTCCGGTTCTGTTACTTTAAACCCTTCCCCAAATACCAGGGCCCGGTAAGCTTTTTCCGTCCGCTCCCAGCGCTTATCCCGGTCCATGGCGTAATACCGGCCCATAACAGTAGCAATCTGCCCAAAGCCAAGTTCTTTTAACCGGGCTTCTAAAGCTTCTATATACTCCTGGGCGTTTTTGGGAGGGACATCCCGCCCATCCAAAAAAGCATGAATAAACACCCGCGGAAAATTTCCCCGGCGGCAAAGTTCTAACAAGGCAAAGAGGTGTTCAATATGGCTATGTACCCCACCATCGGACAATAAACCCATGAGGTGGAGATTGCCTCCTGTTTCTTGGGCATGATTTATAGCCTCTAAAAGCTCACGATTTTGGAAAAAGCTGCCTTCTTCTATTTCTTTGGTAATCCGGGTTAATTCCTGGTAAACAATCCTTCCGGCCCCCATGTTGAGGTGGCCAACCTCCGAGTTGCCCATCTGCCCGCGGGGAAGACCTACCGCAAGTCCCGAGGCCTCTAAAATTGTATGGGGGTAATTATCCCAGTACCGATTGAAATTGGGAGTTCCCGCCGCTTTTATACTGTTGCCATAGGTAGTTTCTGCTATACCCCAGCCGTCTAATATTGTCAGTAATACCGGCACTTTAAGTCCTCCTTAAATACTGCCTTTGACAATTGCGGTAAAGCTATCTACTTTTAAGCTGGCACCGCCCACTAAAGCCCCGTCAATATCTGGCTCTGCCATAAGTTCCTTGATGTTTTCCGGTTTCACGCTACCGCCATATTGAATGCGAATCTTTGCCGCCACTTCCCGGCCAAAAAGACTGGCCAGGGTTTCTCGAATAAAACTGCAAACCTCCTGGGCATCTTCAGGGGTTGCGGTTTTCCCTGTACCGATAGCCCAGACCGGCTCGTACGCTAAAGTTAACTTTTCTGCCTGTTCCGGAGTAACTCCTAACAAACCTTTTCGCACCTGGATTTCCACCACTGCTTTGGTAATTCCCTGTTCCCGCTCGCTTAAGGTTTCCCCAACGCATAAAATAGGATTTAAACCCCAGGTAAAAGCTGCCTTTATTTTCTGGTTAATAAGTTCGTCCGTTTCCCCAAAGTAAGCTCTCCGCTCGGAGTGTCCTAAGATTACGTACTTAACCCCTATATCTTGAAGCATGGCCGGAGATACTTCACCGGTAAAAGCCCCTTCCTTTTCAAAATGCATGTTCTGGGCTCCCAGCGCAATATTGCTACTCTCTAAAGCTTCCTTAACCGGCCACAGGGCAGGAAAAGGCGGACAAACTGCCACGTCCACACCGTTAACATCTTTTAAGCTATCGATGAGCTCCCGGACAAATCCGGCCGCCTCGATAGGGGTTTTATACATTTTCCAGTTGCCAGCAATAAAAGGTGTTCTCATACCCACCCTCCATTAAATTATTTATCGTTTAAAACTTCTACTCCCGGAAGTTTTTTTCCTTCTAAAAATTCTAAGGATGCTCCCCCACCGGTGGAAATATGGGTTATTTTGTCCGCAACGCCGGCCTTTTCTACCGCCGCAACCGAGTCTCCACCGCCGACCACGGAAAGAGCTCCACTTACGGCTACTGCTTCAGCAACCGCTACAGTCCCCCGGTCAAAGGGCTCTACCTCAAAAACCCCCATAGGGCCGTTCCAGACAATGGTTTTAGCCTTTAAAATCTCTTCCCGGAAGAGTTCAGAAGTCTTATCGCCAATATCCAAAGCCATTTCTTCAGCAGGTATGCTGTCTACCGCCACAATTTTGCTGAGTATCCCCGCTTCAATCCTGGGAGCCACCACCACGTCACTCGGCAGTAAAAGTTTAACTCCTATTTCTTTTGCTTTATTCATTAACTCCCCGGCTAAATTTACTTTATCCTCTTCCACCAAAGATTTTCCGGTTTCATAGCCCATAGCTTTTAAAAAGGTGTTGGCCATGCCACCGCCAATTAAAAGAGCATCAACTTTGCCGAGAAGATTTTCAATCACTCCGATTTTATCGGAAACCTTGGCTCCACCAATAATAGCCACAAACGGACGTTCCGGGTTATTTAATGCCCGGGAAAGGAAGTTAATTTCTTTTTCCATTAAAAATCCAGCTACAGCTGGTAAATACGATGCTATACCGGCGGTAGAAGCATGAGCCCGGTGAGCAGCCCCAAAGGCATCGTTGACAAAAATTTCGGCAAGCCGCGCCAGTTTCCGGGCAAATTCCGGATCATTTTTTTCTTCTTCGGGATAAAAGCGGACGTTCTCTAAAAGAAGTACTTCTCCCGGCTGCAATTCCTGAGCCATTTGTTCAACAACAGGCCCTACGACATCCGGAGCCATTTTAACCTCTATACCAAGAAGCTCGGCTAATCTTTTAGCCACCGGCTTTAAGCTGTATTTTTCGTTAAACTGGCCTTTGGGTCGGCCCAGGTGGGAGGCGACGATAAGTTTAGCCCCTTGTTCTCTCAAGTACTGGAGGGTAGGAAGGGCTGCTCGGATCCGGGTATCATCGGTTATCTCCCGGTTATCATTTAAAGGTACGTTAAAATCAACCCGCACAAAAACTTTTTTATCTTTTAAGTCCACATCTTTTACCGTCTTTTTATTCACCATTATCACCTTCCCTTCTTAAAATGGGAAACGGGGGACTTTGCCCCCATTATTATAAGCCTTTTTTTGCAATGTATACCGCAAGGTCCACCAGGCGGTTGGAGTAACCCCATTCATTATCATACCAGGAAACCACTTTAGCCATGTTGCCTTCAATTACCATGGTAGAAAGGCCGTCAACAATGGAGCTTAAAGGATTGCCGTTAAAATCTACTGACACCAAAGGCAGGTCCGTATAACCGAGAATCCCTTTTAATTCTCCTTCCGCTGCAGCTTTTAAGGCTTCATTAATTTCTTCTTTGGAAGCGGACTTTTCTAATTCAACCACCAGGTCAACTACCGAAACGTTTGGAGTTGGTACCCGCATCGCAAAACCGTTTAATTTACCCTTTAATTCGGGAAGAACCAAGGCAACTGCTTTTGCTGCACCGGTAGTGGTAGGAATGATGGAAGTCGCTGCTGCCCGGGCCCGGCGCAGGTCTTTATGAGGCAGGTCCAAAATCCGCTGGTCGTTGGTATAAGAGTGAACGGTAGTCATCAGGCCTTTAACTATACCGAATTTTTCATGCAGCACTTTAGCAACGGGAGCTAAGCAGTTGGTGGTGCAGGAAGCATTGGAAATCACGTGGTGATTGGCTGGATCGTATTTATCCTGGTTTACCCCCATTACGATGGTAATGTCTTCATCGGTAGCTGGAGCGGAAATGATAACTTTTTTGGCGCCAGCTTCTAAGTGTTTAGCAGCATCAGCTTTTTTAGTGAACTTACCGGTCGACTCAATGGCTATTTCTACTCCTAACTCCTTCCAGGGTAAGTTAGCCGGGTCTTTTTCGGCATAAACTTTAACTTCTTTGCCGTTGACCACTAGAGCATCGTCTTTGGCTTCTACTTCTGCACCAAAAATACCATGAACCGAGTCATATTTTAAGAGGTGAGCTAAAGTTTTAGCATCGGCTAAATCGTTTACCGCTACAATTTCAATTTCCGGATTGTTTAAGGCAGCACGAAACATGTTCCGGCCAATCCGG
This sequence comes from Carboxydothermus pertinax, assembly GCF_001950255.1. NCBI lineage: Bacteria > Bacillati > Bacillota > Clostridia > Thermoanaerobacterales > Thermoanaerobacteraceae > Carboxydothermus > Carboxydothermus pertinax. Next base: position 36,785 of record NZ_BDJK01000003.1, on the reverse strand, counting down.
CCAAAACCGTTAATCCCTACTTTAACCGCCATTCTAACTCCTCCTTTATGGAAAATTAAATGGAAAAACTTAGATTGCTTCTCTTGTATTATAAAACGATTATTCTAAGGTAGGCAAGTTTTAAACGTATAAAACATTTTTCAGAAAAAATATCTTTATTTTTTGAATTTTAAAAGCATACTTGTCAAATAGCAGTAGTAACTTTAAACAGGTCAGTCGCCTTTTACCTTAAAGGCATTTTAACAATTTGCCCGGTTGAAGTTTTTGGAATTTGCTCAATATATCAAAAAGAAAAACGGGCTTGCGCCCGTCGTAATTTCTACACTTTTCTTCTCTTAGCCGCCGCTAAAATCCCCAGCTCTTCCCGGTACTTTGCAACGGTCCTACGGGAAATCTTTACGCCCCCCTGGGTTAAAATATCGGCAATTTTCTGGTCAGATAAAGGATCCTGGGGATTTTCCCGGGCAATTAGTTCTTTAATTTGCGCTTTAATGCTGGTAGAGGAAGAAAAATTCCCCTTCTCGCTTTCCAAAGCCGTTGCAAAGAAATACTTCAGTTCAAAAGTTCCCCGGGGAGTTGCCATATATTTATTGGCACAGGCTCTGGAAATGGTGGACTCGTGTAAATTAAGTTCCTTGGCTACCTGTTTTAAAGTTAGCGGCTTTAAATACTTAAGGCCGTACTCTAGAAATTCCCTCTGGTAGTCAACAATAAAACGGGCCACACGATACAAAGTAAAACGACGTTGCTCAATACTTTTTATAAGCCAGATTGCCTGATTTAATTTTTTCTCTACATACTTTTTGGTTTTTTCATCGTGTCCCTTTTGCTTTAAAATATTCCGGTACACATTATTGATATTTAAACGCGGCAACAGGCTATCATTAACTAAAATAATATACTCTCCTTCTACTTTTTCTACAGTAATATCCGGAACTACGTATCTCACTTCTTTTAATGCTGCAAAATTCCTTCCTGGTTTGGGATCCAAGCTTTTGATAACTTCCATCGCCCGGTATACTTCTTCCACCGCTACCCCCAGGCGATTGGCTACTTTTAAATATTTACTCTGGGCTAAATCCGGAAGATAATTGGTAATTATTTCTTTAATTAATGGGGTTAACAGATTTTTCTGCTCTGCCTGAATTAAAAGGCATTCTAAAAGTCCCCGGGCACCTACTCCAGGTGGATCAAAGTTTTGAATAATTTTTAAAACCCTTAAAACTACCTCTTTTTCGATCTTTAAAATTTCCGCTATTTCCTCCGGTGCACAGGTTAAATAACCGTTTTCATCAATATTTCCAATAATAAACTCGCCTATTTTATTATCCAGCTGGGGCAATTTTAAAAAATGCAGCTGAAAAGATAAATGCTCCCATAAACTATTATCAGCACTACTGGCTGGCTCATAACTTCTCTTTTCCTCATCCTTTTGACTAAACCCCGGACCTAAATCGCTCGAGTCAGCAAAATACTCAGCAATTTCCCGCATTTCCTGGCGTTCTTCCATTTCTTCAATCTCGTCTACTTCCTTGTCATCATCGTTTTCAATCTCTAAAAGCGGATTGGCCTCAACCTGTTGTTCAATAAAATTTACCAGTTCTAAAGTATTTAATTGTAAAATAGTTATAGCCTGTTTTAGCTCGGGCGTTAAAATTAACTTTTGTGTTTGCTCTAGATTTAGCCCAAAATCCATCGTCATGCCTTTCACTCCTAAAAAACCTTTATGTAGTTTATTCGCCCAAGACCTGAAATTATCCTTCTTGTTAATTTATATGAGCCAATTTTCTAAAATAAACCGTGATTAGGACACTTAAGCTTATTGCTAAAATTACTGCAAAGAAAAACTGCTTCTCTAAAAAAAGATATGGATGTAAGCCAAAGCCCCAATCTACGATATCTTCAAAGAAAAGCCAGCCGATTCCAAAAAAATAGGCTTTTTTCTTCACAGGTAAATTTTTTACATAGATAATGCTTTCGATAATCATACCTAGGTGGCTTAAAAACAACATTACCTCGACCGGCTCAATCCTACCGGAGAAAATCCAGAACTGGATTAATACCCCTAGCGCCCAAAAACCGTACTTAAAACACATTATCCCTGCCCAGAAAGTTAATCCGGTTATTTCCCGTCGAATAAAAATAAACCATAAAGCAAGGGAAATTAAAGTGGTCGACATCGGACTATCGGGAATTAGCGGCCATAGATAAAAAGGCTCCTTTAAAAGCTGGCCCCAATACCACCAGTATCCCCAGATACTTCCAATAAAATTAATAAAAAGTAAAATAAGGACATAATTTTTTTTCCGGGGTTGTTTTAAATAATCTTCAATAACTTGAAAAATCTTACTCAAGCTTTTTCACCACCCGGGCGGGAGCGCCCGCTGCCAGCACTTTTGGGGGAATATCTTTTGTTACCACCGCCCCTGCCCCTATCATTGCCCCATCGCCAATTTCTATCCCGGCTAAGATCGTAACATTAGCCCCAATTAAAACATTGCGCCCAATTTTTACCGCACCGGTTTTAAAGGTATCGACGCGAAATTCATGGGTTAAGATGGTAGCATTATAGCCTATTACACTGTTATCCCCGATTTCAATTAATTCCGGAAAAAGCACATCGGGCATCATCATTAAGCCCAAACTTACGTTTTCTCCAATTCTCATCCCTAAGCCATACCGGTATAACCACCTTTTTAACCCTAAAAAAGGAATGTACCTGCCAAGACTAATCACTATAAAATTCCTGGCTACTTTAAAAAACCCCACATATCTCCTCCAGTAGTACATGGAGTTTTCCGGCCCTGGCTTTGGGTGTTCCAATAATTTTCTCATAATTCCTCCGGATTTAACTCAATTTTTAAACCATCTATTCCTGCAAGAGTTTTAATCCCGGTCTTTTCCTCTACATACCGGGCCATTTTTTCCCTTAAATCTTCCGGATAAAGACAGCAATAATTAAAGTGGGTTAAAAAGGCAAGCTTTACTTTACTCCCTTGCAAAAGATGGACAAGTCCCAAAGTAGTTAAATGGCGGTGCATCCAGGAGTTGTGGGCAGTAACGTTAGCAATTAAGATATCCACACCTTCATAAGCTTTTTTAATGTCTTCCCGATACCCTTCCACCTCAATAAAATCACCTACTGGCCCCATACGTTCCACCTTTTTTATTCCCTTAAAGCTTTTGTAACTTAAAATGTAATTGGTATCACTGGTATAACCAATTGTTAGATTTTTATATTTTAAGATAAAACCATAATTTTCTTCGCCATGATAGGCTTTTACCGGTGTTAAAACTGCCGTCCCTAACTCTACCGGTACCCCTGCTTTAAGAGCTACAACCTCCGGTCCCCCGGAATAAAAACCGGTATTTATCCCCTGATGAAAGGGGCTTATCATCCGATCATCTAAAACTTTTCCTGGAGCTAGAAGAAAACCCCGCCGGGCAAACATGCCCCAGCACATGCCCTCAATTATCGGTTCAGCTCCACCGTAATGATCCTGATGGCCATGGGAAATATAAACCGCAGTCAGGCTTCCAAGATCAATGTTTAGCTCCCTTGCCCGCATGATTGCTGAAGGTCCGGGATCAACCCACATAAAAAACTCCTCAAACTTTATAATAAACCCTGCCGTATGAGGAGTCTGGGTTAAAACTGCCTCGGGATTTCCACCAGTACCCGCAAACAAAAGATAATTTTCCTTCGTACTTTGAAGATTTTTTCTGCTTCTAAATCGCTCCCGGGCCAGCTCAATTCCATAAGCAGTTTTTTCTCGAAGTTCCCGGTCTAGTCTATCTATCTCCATCACCTCAGCGCCCCATTTCTAATTTTTTCCGCCAATTGTTCAAGTTTACGGAAACGATGATTGACCCCCGATTTAGTTAGGGGTGGATTTAAAAGTCCGCCCAGTTCTTTTAAGCTTAAATCCGGGTTATTTAGCCTTAACTGGGCAATTTCTTTTAAGGCAGGGTCAAGGCTTTCCAAACCAATTTTTTCGCTAATTAATTTAATATCCTTAATTTGTTTAACGGCAGTTTTCACTGCTTTTTCGATATTAGCCGTCTCGCAGTTTACCAGGCGGTTTACCTGGTTTCTCACTTCTTTCATTACCCGAACATTTTCAAATTTCAAAAGGGACTGGTGGGCACCAATTAAGCTTAAAAATGATAGTATTTGTTCCGCATCTTTTAAGTATAAAAAAGGCATGGTTTTTCGTTTTAAAAGCCGGAAAGTAAAATGGTATTTTTGTAAAATATTGAGAACCTGCCGGGCAAAGGCTTCATCGGGCAAATTTAATTCTAAGTGATAGTCCCCCAACGGGTCATTTAAAGAACCGCCAGCTAAAAAGACCCCCCTTAAAAAACTTCGCCGGCAGCAGTCATTTTTAATGTATTGTTCGTTAATTCGGTTCGATAAATTTCCTTTATCATCTAAAAAACCGTATTCTTTTAAAAGCTCTTCCACCCGTTCATCAATTTCAATAAAGTAAAAATTTTTTTGCATGAGCCGACCGTGGTCTTGAACCATCGTTTTAGTTTTTAAGCCGCTATAATTTTTTAGAAGAATTAGAATTTTTCGGGCTAAAAAAGAAAGGGGAGTTTTAATAGTAAGTTTTAACCTTTTATTAGAAATGCCCAAATCCCCTAACATTTTAAGGTACGCTCCCAGCTCTGCCCGCTGGCAGCAGCTTTTTTGGGGGATGATATGGGCCAATTCCTCTTTAGTTTCCCGGGCAAAGGACATTTTACCACCTCAAAAAGATTATAACATAAAACCACCTGACCGGCCAGGAGTGGTACTTCCGGAGCACTCCGGGAATAAAGGGAGGATTCTATTTTTAACTTAACCCATCCCTAGGTTTTTTATGCCTTTTTTGCTAGGCCCTTTCCCTTAAATATTTTTCTAACTGCTCCACAAATTGCCTTCTCGACATATGGCCGGTAACCCGAACTCTTTTTAATTGATATAAATCGACACCTTTTGTATTTATCCCAAGTTTAGTAGTAGTAGCAGCCCGAAATCCAGCTTTTTTAACAATCTTTATTATCTGATCATTATAAAGGCCGTAGGGATAGCAAAAATACTTAATTGGCCGTTTAAAATGCTCTTCTAACATTTTTTTCGAATCAACAATTTCCTTCTCGGCCACCGTAAGGGGAACCTTGGTAAGCCTTGGATGATTTACCGTGTGAGCTCCAAATTCAATACCATATTTGGCCATTTCATCGATTTGCTGCCAGGTTAACATATAATTAGTCGGTTTCCCTTCCCGTTCGTCCCACTCATTAGTTTTCCCAACAATTCCGGTAATTATAAAAATTGTAGCCCTAAAACCATACTTTTTTAATATTGGAAAAGCATAATAATAATTATCCCGGTACCCATCATCAAAAGTAATAACAATTGGCTTTTCCGGTAGAGGCTTTCCGTATTCAAGGTAATCTACCGCTTCGTTTAATGAAACCACATGAAAACCATTTTCCTTTAAAAAATGCATCTGCCAGTCAAATTCTCGAGGTGGCACTCTAAGGCCAAGACCACCGGTTTTCCAATCGGGGTTTACTTTATGGTACATGAGGATTATAACACCCCGCTCCCGGTAATCGGCAAAAGTTACTCTGGAAGCGGTAAACCATCCGACTGTGACAATGCTAGCAATTGCAATTGCTGCCAATAAACTTATAAACAATATTCGTTTCATTTACCATCCCTCACTTGCAAGATTTTTTTCAGCAATTTCCTCCCGGTAAAAATTTAAAATTACCCGGGCAAGCTTTTCCGGATCATGGCGCAAATACTGCTTCTGGTCTAACACTGGTGCTTTAATTACTTTTTTAATCCCCAGTTTTTTTAAAAGCTTTTCGTCTACCTTTACCGGATACTGTCCTTCCCGGCGGTATTTTGCTAACAATTCAGGAGCAGGATTTTCGTTGTTTATTAAAACATAATCAACAATTGGTCCTGCGTGGTCAATAATTGCCTGCAAGTGGTCAAGAGCATCATACCCGGAGGTTTCCCCTTTTTCCGTCATAATGTTCATAATATAAAGAACCGGAGCATTACTCCTTTTAATACTTTCAACAACACCTTCTACCAGCAAATTGGGAATAATACTGGTATATAGGCTTCCCGGCCCTAAAATAATTAAATCCGCATCCCTAATAGCTTTTTCCACCTCTGGCAGGGTTTTAGCTCCTGCTGGATGCAAATATACTTTTTTAACTGGCGAAGTCACTTCCCCAAAATTGCTCTCCCCAACCACCTCATCCCCGTTAGCCAGGATTCCTCGCAAAACTACTTTTTCTTCGGTCGAAGGGTAAACAACACCTCTTACTTTTAGTATTTGCCCCAAGGAAAAAACTGCCCGGGAAAAATTACCACTAATCTTCCAGAGGGCAGCTATAAGAAGATTTCCAATGCTATGCCCCGCTAAATCTCCTTCAGTAAAGCGAAATTGCAATAAGCTTTCCATTAAGCTTTCTTTATCGGCTAAAGCTACCAGGCAGTTCCTTATATCCCCCGGTGGTAGCATTCCCATTTCTTCCCGAAGCCTTCCCGAACTTCCCCCGTCGTCCGCCACCGTAACAATAGCAGTTAAATTGCTGGTATAATGCTTCAAACCCCTAAGCAAAGTAGAAAGGCCAGTTCCACCGCCAAGAACCGCTATTTTCGGTCCCCGCAAAAGCTTTTTTCTTAGGTAAATTTCTTCTATCACATTTCCCGTCTCACCCGGGTATAAGGTATTTAAGACAGAATTTAACAGCTTTTTAAAACCATATGCCAATAAAAAAACACTTATGCCCAGAACAACAATCCATTGATCTTGGTTTTTGGTTAATAATTGGTGAAACCCCAAAGCAAATAAAACTACCCCTGCCCCAATTAAAAAAATATACCGCTTAATTTTTAGGCCGGGGTAGAACCACAGCAAAACTTTTCTCATCCGTCCTTTTCCTCCCGGTGTTTATCCACATCCCGGTGCCGCAAATACACCTCATAGTTTCGTTCGCTAAGCGTTTTTGCCAGAAAGTTGGCAATAGCTACCGACCGGTGTCGCCCGCCGGTACAACCAATGGCAATAACCAGGTTACTTTTCCCTTCTTTTTGGTAAAAAGGGATTAAAAACTCCAACAGGTCTAAAAATTTTTCGGTAAACTTTTTGGTAACTTCAAAATTAAACACATAATCATAAACCGGCTTATCACTACCGGAAAGGGGCCTTAGCTCTTTAATGTAAAAAGGATTAGGTAAAAAACGAACATCCATGATTAAGTCAGCATCTAAGGGAAGCCCGTGTTTATAACCAAAAGTTACAATATTTATGGAAATTTTACTGCGCCTTTGTTGTTCGCCGTAATAATTTAAAATTTCGTTTTTTAAATCTGCCGGTTGTAAATCTGAAGTATCAATGACTTTATCCGCTCTTGCCCGTAAATTTTCCAAAAAGCTTCTTTCCTTTTTAATGTTATCTAATATTTGACTCCCGCGAACTCCTAACGGATGCCCGCGGCGATTGGCTTTAAACCTCTTTAAAAGTACTTCATCCCGGGCTTCTAAAAATAATATTTCATAATTAATTCCAAGCTTGGTTAACTCTCCTAGAGCCCAGTCCAAATCCTGAAAAAACTTCTGTCCCCGAACATCCACCACCAAAGCTACCTTTTCTATTTTATTTTCCGCATGGGCCACAAGTTCCGCAAACTTGGGCATTAAAACCGGTGGCAGGTTGTCCACGCAAAAATACCCCAGGTCCTCTAAGGCTCGTATGGCTTGAGTTTTACCTGCCCCCGAAAGTCCCGTAACAATTAAAAAACGCATTCTTCCACCTACCAGAAATCTTTACTTGGCGTTAAAACCAGCAACATTTAACACTCTTTCTAAAGGAAAATTATAACGCATTAAAAGCTCTTCGCCGCTTTTTAATTCCCCTACCGTGTGAGGATAATGGGCATCACTATTAACAATAAGTTTCGCCCCAGTTTTTAAAGCCGCTTTGACAATCTCCTCCTTAGGATACTTATGACCGGTATTTATTTCTAAAGCTACTCCGTTTTTAGCACAAGACCGAGCTAATGCTTCTAAATCTACCGGTAGAACAAGATTGGGATGACTTACGGCTAGCGGCCGGTATTTTTCTATCGCCCGGATTAATGCCCGGGTGTTTATCCGGATAAGATATCTTTTTATACCAGGAAAAATCCGCCCTAAAAGGTTGGGCAGTACAAACAAAAAGCCATCTTTTAAGGTTTTTGGTAAAATATACGGATGTAGACCGATAATTAAATAATCAAGGGCGGAAACGACTTCTAAACTGAGGTCGATATCCCCCTCTAAAGAAATAACGTCCGCTTCCGCCCCTACCAGAACATTAATACCGGGAAACTCCTTTTTTAACCTCTGGGCTTCGGCCTTAATAGTTAGATATACCTTTTCCTGCCGAACCCCGGTACCAATGTTGGCCGGGCCATGGTCGGTAACTCCGTAAAAACATAAACCTTTATTTAAAGCTGCCATGACGTTTTCTCTAAGGGTACCCCGACCATCGCTATACCGGGAATGGGTATGAAAATCACCCAAAAACATCCTGCCACTTCCTTTAGGAAAACCGTTCTAAAGCTAAGGCCACCGCTCCCATTACCCCTGTTTTGGCTTTAAGTTCGGCTTTTTTAACGGTTAAGTCTTTATACGGTTGAGGTAAAACTTTTTCCGCTAATTCCTCTCGAACCAGCTCCAGAAAAGGCTCCCCAATATTCATAACTCCGCCACCTAGAGCTATTAACGAAGGATTTAAGAGGTTTACTACATTAGCAAGGCCTATCCCCAGATAAAAAGCCGCCTCTTTTAAAATCGCCCTGGCTTCCAAATCTCCTGCTAAAAATGCCTCTCCGACAATTCTAGCATTGACTTCTTCTACTTTTCCCTGAGCTCGTTTTAAGATTTCCTGGCCATAGCCCTCGGCTATTAACTGCCTTGCCCGCAGGCCAATGGCAGTGCCTGAGGCCATTACCTCCAGGCAACCTCTTCTACCGCAATTACAGCGAGGCCCGGCAGGCTCCACTATCGTATGACCAAGTTCACCGGCACTGCCGGAACTTCCCCGGTAAAGTTGTCCATCAATTATTATTCCCGAGCCCACCCCGGTACTTACGGTAACATAAACCATATCTCGATGGCCCCGGCCAACTCCATATTTATACTCTCCTAAAGCCGCCAGATTGGCATCGTTATCTACTTCAACCGGTAAGCGTAATAGCGCTTGCAGTTTTACTTTTAAAGGATAATTTTGCCAGGGAAGATTGGGAACAGTAATAATCGTACCGGTTCGAAAATCCACTGTCCCCGGTGCTCCAATTCCGATTCCCAGCACCTTTTCTTTGGCCACTCCTGCTTTCGCAATTACCGCTTTAACCATTGTCCCTAACTGGTTTAAAAGTTTTTTTTCCTCTTTTTCGGTAGGTTCTATCAATTCCGCCAGAAGTTCACCTTTTAAATTGGCTAAAGCTGTGTAAATTTTGGTGCCTCCCAGGTCAATTCCCACAACAAAGTTTTCCATCTTACTGCTCCTTCCGAATAACCGTTCTTGGTACTTCCGTCACCCGGGCCACACCGGTTAAAAGCATTGCTTCCCTTAACTCTTTAGCAATTTTCTCAAGATAAAGTTTAACCCCTTGGGCGCCTCCACCAAACGCTGCTACAATTACCGGCCGGCCAATTAAGACCCCGTCGGCCCCCAAAGCCAATAGCTTTAACACATCAACGCCGGATCTCACTCCCCCATCGGCTAAAATCGTGGCTTTCCCCTTTACCTTTGCTGCTATTTCCGGCAATACCTCAGCTGCTCCGGGAGTCTCATCCAATACCCGTCCTCCATGGTTCGAAACAACTATGGCCTTAGCCCCGGCTTTTACTGCCAGCTCTGCTTCATCGGGGGTCATAATTCCTTTTAAGATAAAAGGAAGTTTGGTGGAATTTACAATTTCCATTACTTCCTCTAAGGTTTTCGGACTTACCGGTTGACCTTTTAACGCCATGGTTAAAAGGCCGGCACCGTCAATATCCACACCCACAGCCATTGCCCCGGCCTCTTCGGCTTCTTTAATCCTTTTTATTATTTCCTCCTGGGCCCGGGGCTTAATTACCGGAATACCTTTTCCCTTTACTTTTTTAATGGCCAAAAGACCAGAGCCATACATCGATGGATCAGCCCCATCGCCGGTAAAAGCTAATGTTCCGGCTAATTGACTTCCTTCGGTAACCGCCAGAGTATACTCCTCCTCGGTCAATGCTCCACCCATATTGTAAGTAGTTCCGGTAATTGGAGCTACAAAAACCGGCATACTTACCCGTACTCCAAAAAGCTCACTACTTAGATCCGGTTCTTTTACCCCGTGAATGGTTCGCATATTTAGCTTATAACGGGCAAGGGCACGTAAATTTTCCTGAAAAGCCCTTCCAGTGCCAACGCCTCCCATTCCCGGAACTTCTCCAGCACAAGCCCGGCCATCACATACCGGACAGACCCGACAAAAACCTTTTAGTTTTTCTTTAGCAGTTGCCCGAATCTCTTTTAAATCCATAAGTTTCTCCCCTCTCTTTTTATATTTATTTATTTTTTAAAATTACTTCATTAATTAAATAAGCAATTCCGTCTTCATCATTTCCCGGTATTATAAAGTCTGCCCGTTTTTTTACCACCGGCAGGGCATTTCCCATAGCCACCCCTAGCCCTGCCACCTCCAGCATTTCTAAATCATTGTAACTATCGCCCACGGCCACAGTTGCTTTTAAAGGTATGCCTAAATGGGCAGCCAAAGCTTTAAGAGCCTCTCCTTTATTTACCTCGGGGGCTAAAAATTCCAGATAATGTGGCTTTGACTTAGTGATATGAAGTTTTCCAGAAAACTCATCCCGTGCTTCATTCCACAGGCGGTTCAAATCTTCCGGGTCACCTATAGCTAAAAGTTTAGTAGGAGCTTTTTGGTAAAGACGCTCTTCTAAATCCGCCACCACCCGAAAGGGAACACCGGCAAGTTTACTATAGTCCCGGATATATTGATTGTCCTCTTCCACTAAAAGTTCATCGTCCTGATAAACATTGAGGTGAAAATATCCCTTTACTTTGCGATAAATGGCCAAAGCCAGCTCACCAGGTACCGGCTTATGATAAATTTCCCGCCCCGCTTGGGAATATTTTATTAAAGCCCCGTTATAGGTAATAAGGGGTATATCTCCTAAAAAAGAAAAGGCATACTTTTTTGCCGAACGATACATCCGACCGGTAGCAAGAGTTACAATAATCCCCTTAGCTAAGGCAACGAGTACCGCGTCTTTAACCCGCGGTGAAACTTGAAGTTCCCGGGTTAAAAACGTATCATCTAAGTCCACCGCTAATAATTGGTAACGCAAAAAATCACTCCATTTCCAGAAGTTCTTTTAGTTTTTCCGCCATTTCCCGGGTAATTCCGGGAACGGCCATAATCTCTTCTACTGTGGCTCCTTTAAGGTTTTTTAGCCCTCCAAATTTGCCAAGCAATTGTTTTCGCCTTTTCGGCCCGATTCCCTCTACTTGTTCTAAGATAGAGCTTAAAGACTTTGTCCTCTTTTTTTCCTGATAACCTTTAGCAAACCGGTGGGCCTCATCCCTTACCCTTTGTAACAATTTTAACCCTTCTCTATCCCGTGTCAAGAAAAGGGAGTTTTTTTCGCCAGGAAGAAAAAATTCCTCCTGCTCTTTAGCAAGGGCAATTACCATAAACTGCCCTAAAAACCCAGTCTCCCGCAAAGCCTCCAAAGCCGCCGCTAGCTGACCCTTTCCCCCGTCAATTAAAATGAGGTCCGGCAGCTCCTCAAAGGAACCGTCCTCATCCCCTGCCTCTTTTAAAGCCAGATACTTTTTAAAACGCCTTAAAATCGCTTCCTGCATCGAAGCATAATCATCGTTAGTCGCTCTTTGAATGGCAAAACGCCGGTATTTTCCTTTTTCCGGCTCGCCGTCAATAAAAACCACCATCGACGCTACCGTCCCCGTCCCGGCTAAATGGGAAATATCATAGCCTTCAATCCTGCGGGGAAGCGCCGGGAGTTTTATGGCCTCTTTTAAGTCCAAAAGAGCCGTTTGGGCGGTTAGCTGTTTTTTCTCTTTTAATTTAATTTTCTCTTCCAAGGCAAAGTTAGCATTTTCTAAAGCCATTTTTAAAAGAAGAAATTTTTCTCCCCGCCGGGGTATTGTTAGTTGCGGCTTTTTCCCAAACTTATTTAAAAACCAGGCATTAAGAAATTCTTCATCTAAATTCTCACTGAAAGGAATAATGATTTCCCCTGGGATTTCCTCTTCCTCCCGGTAATGGGTTAATAAAACCTGGTTTAAAAGCTCTCCCGGCTCCATCTCCCCTTCAAACGGGTAAACTTTCTGCCCTAGTAAATTCCCCTGGCGGATAATAAAAACATGTCCCACTCCTAAGTTTTCTTTAGCAGCAATAGCCACCACATCCGCATTTCTATTACCCCGGGAAATTTTTTGTTTGACCAGGACTTTTTCTAAAGCTAAAATCTGGTCCCTTAACTTCGCCGCCCATTCGAACTCTAGATTTTCTGAAGCTTTGTTCATTTCTTTTTTAAGCTTTTTAATTAATTTTTCACCCCGGCCCTCTAAAAAATCCACTACCATTTCTATTTCTCTTAAGTATTCTTCCCGGCTAATTTCGCCAGTACAGGGAGCCGGACATTTTTTTATATGGTAATTTAGGCAAGGCCGGGTGCGCTGAGCAAAAACCGTAGGTGTACACGTACGAAATTTAAACACCGAACGCAAAAGTTTATAAGACTCATTTAAAGCCCCGGCATCGGGATACGGTCCAAAATAGCGACTTTTATCTTTCACCACCTTCCGGGTAATTAAAAGTCGGGGAAACTCTTCTCCGGTAAGCTTTAAATAAGGATAGGACTTATCATCTTTCAACATGATATTATACCGGGGCCGGTATTTTTTAATGAGGTTCTGTTCTAAAATTAATGCTTCCACTTCCGATGAAGTAATAATAACCTCTATATCCCGGGCCTTTTCCATCATTACGCGAGTTTTGGGCCAAAGTTTTTCCGGAGGCTGGAAGTAGGAACGCACGCGGTTTTTTAAGTTTTTGGCCTTACCAACGTATATAACTTCACCTTTTCCATCTTTATAAAGATAAACCCCTGGGTTATCGGGAAGATTTTGAACTTTATCCTTTAGGTTCAACGTTAATCCCTCACTTGCTCCATCCGCCGGGCAAACCATCCTTTTATATCAAAATTTGCCCTGGTACCTTTAGAAAAATTATTTAAAAATTGGCGGACTTCTTCATTGGACGCAGAAAGCCGCCAGCCATTTTTATGAATAAATAATACCGTTAAAATAAAGGCAAAAGCAAGGTTACCCTGGGGAAAAGGTCGGAACTTTAAAATTGCTGCAAAGAGAGCTGCAGCCTTATCGGCCATTTCGGGATAAAGCTCCCGTCCACCAATAAAAGCTTTAGCATAAGGCTCGACCAGAGCCTTGTCCAAAGCATCAACATTTACTGCCATTAACCTTTCCTCACCGTAATAGCGATAATAAGCATCAAGGCACTCTTTTAAGTTCATCACGAGGAAAACTCCTCCAGCACGAAACCGTATTCCTCCAAAAGACGCTCCACCGGCGTTTTAGAAGAAATCTTTTGGGGCCTTTGCGTCATGGCACCAAAAGTTTTTACTATAAATCCTGACTCCCAGGGCTCCACAATTAAAGGGTCTCCTTCTTTTATCCCCAAACTTTTTACGTATTCCTGAGGGATAGAAATTACCAGGCTGTTACCCACTTTAAAGGTCTTCCTGACGTTCAAAATAAAACCTCCCTAGCGTATATACTATATATATTATACCAAACTAAATCTTTAATTTAGTAAAAAAATTTGCTGGCCCAAACTCCCCCAAAAAATAAATAAAGTAGGTTTTTGGGGTACCCCCAAAGACCTACTTACCCTAACTTTAATAAGTCTAATGCAGTATTTTTGCGTCAACGACTAAAGCACCTTTTTCGTATTATTAGTTGTTGTTCTAAATAAGCTCCTTCCCTTCCCGTCTCCTTAAATCCACCGGAAACGATTATTGCCGAACCAATCCCAGCCTTGGCTACCTCTTTTAAAACACTTACTGCTTTTTCTACTGGTAAAACGATAACCGCTGTATCCACCGGATAAGGTAAGGAAAAAACATCCGGATAAAGAGCTTTAACCGGGAAAAGGGGTAAGTAAAAAGCGGAATTTTGTTTCAAGGTACCTTGATATATTTTTCCGGAAATAATTTTCACTCGGGAATAATAACTACCTTATCATAACTTTTTTTCGCCCGGGCCTCGTCCACCAACCATTTAGCTTCCTCCCGGCAATCCGGGCAGGTACTCGGCATAATAATCACTGCAAATCCGGAGACAACCCGGTTATTAACGTAAGCGTAAGTTTTAATCCCGTGGTAGCCGGGACAATGCTCACAAAGCTTTACCGTGGTAACGCGGTGTTCATAAAAATCTTCGGTGTCGTAATAGATGGTTTTATTGTAGGTATAATAGCCATTGTAGTTTTTCCGCTCTTTTGCAGCTAATTCCCTGCGATTTTGCCAGCGTTCCAGGGTTTTTGCTGCAAGCTTTTTGGCGTACTCCAAATGGCGGGCCCGGTACTCAATAGGAAGCCCCTTGGGCTCTATAACTTTTTCATAACTTTCCCCGGCAAGGGCCAGCAAAATGGCTAAATTTACATAAGGTAGAGCCCCTTCTATAGAATAACCACCCTCCAATACCGCCAGATGAGGCTTTATAAGTTCTGTTAGACGGCCGTAACCGCGGGCTGTTACCGCCATCCGCGCCAAAGGATCGGAGTAATGATTATCCTGACCAGCAGAGTTAATGACAAAATCAGGTTTAAAATCGGCCACAATCGGCAAAACCACTTCTTCCAAAAGATAAAGTACTTCCTCATCCCCGCTTCCCGGGGGGAGAGGTAAATTTATCGTAGTTCCGTAAGCATTGGGAGTTCCGGCCTCATCTATAAAACCGGTTCCGGGATAGAGGGTTCGGCCATCTTGATGAAAAGAAATAAACAAAACATCCGGGTCGTGATAAAAGATGTCCTGGGTACCGTCCCCATGATGCACATCGGTATCAATTATAGCAATTTTTTTAACTCCCTTAACCCAGCGCAGATAATCAACGGTAATGGCTACATTATTAATATTACAAAAACCACGGTTGCCATAAACTGTTCGGGTAGCATGATGCCCCGGCGGTCGGACTAAGGCAAAGCCATTTTTTACCGCACCCTTGAAAACCTCTTCGGCTAAAGCAATACAGCTCCCCGCCGCGATTAAATGGGCAGCGGTTATTACCGACCTGGTATCGGGCATGGTAAGGTGAACCCTCTCCACGTCTTCTATACTCCCTGGTCGAGCATTGTATTCCACAAAAGCAGGTAAATCCAAAATTCCTTCCTCTACTATCTGATCACGGGTATATAAAAGCCGCTCTTCCCTTTCCGGATGGGTAGGGGCAATAGCCCAATCAAAAGCCGGAAAAAATAACAGCCCGGTTTTATTCATACAACACCCTCCCCTCCACCGGCCGTAAAATTCCAGCAGGTACTGCTATTTCCAAGGTAAAAATTTTATTTTTCGTCACCATATTCCGCACCACATTAAACTGCTCAAAATAAATCAACTCTTCACTTCCAGGGGGATAGCGAAGATTCATTCTTTTGGCCCCAATCCGGAAAACTAAAAGAGCAAACTCTTTGACCTCATCTTCACTATAATTTTTTAGTTTCGGTATTGCCTCTTTATAGCCCCATTCGGGGATTGCCACGTAGTTTTGCTCCGTATCGATATATACAGTAATGGAAAGATTATCCCGGGCCAGCGCTGCTCCTAAAGCATTGGCCACTTCGTAATTTTCATATATTACCCCTTTTAAGCCAAGCTTTTTGGCTACAAATAAAGTTAGGGGATACGCAGCCCCACCTATACCGCTTATTAATTCTGGCTCAAATTTTTTCCCGGTAAGAATTTCATAGATTCGGTACCTGGGCTCGTTCTCCCAGCGTTTAAAGGTATTTTTTACTTCGACAGCAACAAATTCGGCAAATATATCCACAATTTTTTGGGCAGCTTCAAAAGGAGTTAATCCCGCTTCTTGAGCAATTTTCGTGATACCCCGCTTGGCCCGGTAGCTATCACCATAATTAATTAAATTTAAAAACCTTAGGGCATCGGTAACAGTAACCGCAGGCCCTCCTAAGCAGTAGGCCGGACCTTCTCGCTGTCCGGTAAAGGCAATTTTCCCTGAGTTTACAACAACAGCAGTATCGCCCCCTAAAGGTACCGAAGTCACCGCTAAGCTGGGGACCGAAGTCAAAAATTCCCCAATATCCGCCCCCTTATGGGATAAAAGCGGCCGTTTATTTAAAATTAAGGCTATGTCCGTTGTTGTACCGCCAATATCCAGAACTACTATGTTCTTACAGTTGCAAAGGGCAAAAGCCCCCAACGCACTTGCCGCCGGCCCCGAGTAAAGGGTAGAAAGGGGATACCGTCCTACTTCGACAAGGGGCACAATACCTCCATCCCCTTTCATAATAAAAACCAGGTTCAAGGGGATCTTTAAAGCATAAAAGATAACCTTTAATTCCTCTATAAAACGGGTAAACTCATCCTTAATCATCAAGTACAAGACCGCCGAGTAAATTCGGCGAAGATAATTTAACCGCCCCCCGGTTTTATGTCCTAAAGCTGTTTTTATCTCCGGATTAAATTTTTTAACTATCCGGTAAAGTTTAGCTTCCAGCTCCGGATTTCGCACCGAAAACTTCCCCACTAGCGCTATTTTATGATACCCATTATCTATTAGCTCCTTTAAAGCTTTCAATACTTCAACCTCGTTTACATCCTCCAAAACCCGACCGCGGAAATCTACCATTCCCGATAAAACTTTTACCGGAAAGGGAAAGTTGAGCTTTTCATAAGCCATACCTGCTCCAGGCAGCAGTAAAGCCGCTGCCCGGTCGTATTTTTTCTCCGCTACTAAATTGGTAATTAAAGTGGTACTTAAAACCACCCTTTTAATGGGCTGATTATGCTGGGCTATAAGCTTTGCCAATACCTCGGCAAAAGTCTCCGGTAGGTTTTTTTTCGTAACTACTTTGGCTTTAGCCACTACTCTTCCGTGGTCTAAAGCCACACCGTCGGTATACGTTCCCCCTACGTCAATGCCTACAATCATTCCTTTCTCCCCCGCAAAAAAACTTTTTCCTTTATTTTATCACTGAAATTCTTTGGATTTAAGAAAAATTTGTATGAATGTTTTTAATTTTTTCTTCATCCTTAGTTTTTCGAAAATACTATTTTATTTTATATAGTATTTCTAATGTTGGTTAAATTTATCAATTTTTCTGATTTTAAGAAGGAATTTGTTTGTGAATGTCGTATTTATAGTTATAGATGGTTTTTATAACCAAAAAATTTAAAAGGAGGGGTTTTATGCGTAAAGTTTTATGGGTACTGGTTGCTGCAGTTCTTTTCCTGTTAGTAGCTAGTCCAGTATTGGCTACTGAGCAGTACGCCAAAGACACAGGGAAAAACTGCAGTTATTGCCACCAGGTACCCTCACAAGGAACGCTGGCATTCCACAAGGATGCTAAAAGTTGTTCCATTTGTCACGCAGCGCCAACCAGCACTGCGCAAATCCCCTTGACCGAGCGGGGCGTCCTGTTCATGCAAAACGGCAAGAAATTAGCCGTGGACTTAAATTATGATCCGCTCACCGAAGCCAACGTGGTCAAGGAATTTGCCAGGGTTTCCGGACTTTCCGAGTCAGCTTTTGGCAAGGTTTCCGGAAACATCACCAAACAAAGACTGGCTTACTTCTTAATGGTAGCCCTCAAGGCTCAGGGTGATGTGGCAAAAGTCACCACTACCGACCTTAAGAAGTATGCCGACTACACCAAGGCAGCTGCTGCCTACCAAAAAGCTTTAGTTTGGGCCGTAAAGAAAGGTTACTTTAGTGCCCAAAAAGTGGGAACCAAACTTTATCTTAGTCCCACTGCTGCTGCCAGCCGCACCGAAGTCGTTAAAGCCTTTAATGCGGTTCAAGCCAAATATCCAAGAGTATTGCCAGCGCCTACTGCTTATGCTGGTACAAAAACTTGCCAGAGTTGCCATGGTTTTTCCAAATTTTCTTCAACCTGGCATCCTAACATGGTGAAAACCGTTTCTTTCTTTGGTGAATCTTTACTCTGGTCCTTAAATGATAAGTTCCAGGCCAGCGATGTCCGCTATGTCCTGAATTCACCAACCGAACTACTCTTTATTGGTAAAGATTATAAATACATGCCTTATGCCTATAATAAAGAAACCAACAGCTGGATAGCTGACAGTCACACCCAGAACTGGCTCACTTCCTGTGCTAAATGCCACGTTACAGGTTACCCAGGGCCTAACGGTGCAACCGGAACTCCGTATTCAGTTGTCGGTAATACTTACAAAGAACTGTTCACCGAACTGGGCATTGGCTGTGAATCCTGCCACGGTCCAGGAGCACTCCATGCCGCCACTGGCGACCCGACCAAAATCTTAGGTGTAAAAGATGGCATTGCCACCAGCGCCACCTGTGAAAAGTGCCACGAAGGGGCTAACCACCGCGGGGGCGAATACAATGACCAATACTCCATTACGGGTATTACCGGAACCGTTTACGGCAAACACGGTATTTCCCTGCAAACTATTCAACAAAATTCCCATGGCAGTGTAAGCTGTTTAGAGTGCCACTCCCAGGATTACCGGGATGCTTTGGATAGTTATTTAAAGGCTAACCCTGGGAAAACCGCCGCTGACTTTAACGCTACCGTTAAACTTAGCGACTTTAAACTGGGCATCACTTGCGTCACCTGCCACAGCCCACACAGCGAAAAAGGTTACGGCAGCCAGTTAAGAAACGACCCCAATACCCTTTGCATGGACTGCCACACCGGCGAAGGCTTTACCGCAACTTCCGGTAGTAGCGGCGTTCACCACCCGCAAAAAGAAGTTTATACCGGACAGCTTGGTTCATCCTTTACCGCTTTAGGTATACCGGAAAAAGTTTATAACCCCATGGGCAGTGCCGAGTGTATAAGTTGCCATATGCCTAACGGCTATCACTACTTTAAACCCGGTACGCCACAAATCACCATCAATAACGTTACTCTTTCGAGAACAGTTACGTACAACAGCTGCAGCACCTGCCACGACACCGTTGGCTTTGACGCTAACGCTGTAAAAACCTGGACTGACAGCGTCGATAACCGGGTTAACAACATTCTTAACCAGCTCAAAACCACCTATGCAGCAGCTTACACCGATACCAACTATAAGTATGCTTCCACTTTAGCAGGAATTGTATCCGCCGACGCATCCCATGGTATCCACAACATCGCTTTAACCAAGCTCCTCTTAGATAAAGCTGAATACTACCTAACACAAATTCCAAAACAATAGCACTAAAAAGCCCCTGGTGAAAACCAGGGGCTTTTCTCTAATCTCTAATCAATCTCCAACCTCTAGATTAACCTCTAAATTAAGGTATGGCCGCAAAAACTTCCCGGTATACGATGCCGGGTTTTGCGCCACCTCCTCCGGGGTGCCTTCAGCGATAATTTGCCCGCCTTTGTCCCCACCTTCGGGTCCTAAATCAATAATGTGGTCGGCGGTTTTAATTACGTCTAAATTGTGTTCTATTACCACCACCGTATTACCCGCTTCTACTAAGCGGTTTAAAACGTCCAAAAGCCGGTGGACATCGGCTATGTGGAGGCCGGTAGTAGGCTCATCTAAAATGTATAAAGTTTTCCCGGTAGAACGGCGAGCAAGTTCCGTTGCCAGCTTTACCCGCTGGGCTTCTCCCCCGGATAAGGTTGTTGCCGGTTGGCCCAGACGGATGTAGCCCAAACCTACATCAAAGAGAGTTTGCAGTTTTCGCTGAATTTTTGGTATGGCCGCAAAAAACTCTAAGGCCTCTTCTACCGTCATATCCAAGACTTCCGCAATATTTTTCCCTTTGTACCGCACCTCTAAGGTTTCCCGATTGTAGCGGGCCCCTTTACACACCTCACAGGGAACATAAACGTCCGGCAGAAAATGCATTTCAATTTTAATAATACCGTCTCCTTGACACGCCTCGCACCGCCCGCCCCTAACGTTAAAGGAGAAACGTCCCGGCTTGTAGCCCCGCATCCGCGCTTCCGGCGTTGCCGCAAAAAGCTCCCGGATATCATTGAACACTCCGGTATAGGTTGCCGGGTTGGAGCGCGGCGTCCGGCCAATAGGCGACTGGTCTATATTTATGATCTTATCAATATAGGTTAAACCTAAAATTTTCTCATAAGCGCCGGGTTTTTCTTTTAATTTATAAAACTTTCCCGCCACCGCTTTATACAAAATTTCATTAATTAAGGTACTTTTACCGGAACCCGAAACCCCGGTTACTGCCACAAATTTACCTAAAGGAATTTTGACAGTAAGGTTTTTTAAATTGTTTTCCCGAGCACCAACAATGGTTAAGGCTTTGCCATTGCCTTTACGCCGCAAAGGCGGTACCGGAATTTTTTCCTCGCCCCGCAGATATTTGGCGGTAATAGAATCGGGATGGTTTAAAATTTCCCGGAAACTTCCCGCCGCTACTACCTGGCCTCCTTTTTCTCCGGCCCCGGGGCCCATGTCCACTATATAGTCCGCCGCCCGAATGGTCTCTTCATCGTGTTCTACCACTACTAAAGTATTGCCCAAATCCCGCAGCCTCTTTAAAGTGTCTAAGAGCCTCTGGGTATCCCGGGGATGTAAACCTATTGATGGTTCATCTAAAACATAAAGCACCCCAGTAAGGCCAGAGCCAATTTGGGTAGCAAGGCGAATTCTCTGGGCTTCACCCCCCGATAAGGTGGTAGCCGAACGATTTAACGTCAGATAGTCCAGGCCAACGTTATTTAAAAAGCCCAAGCGTTCTTTAATTTCTTTCAATACCTGGCGGGCAATTAAAAGCTCCCTTTCCGTTAACTCAAGATTTTCAATAAAAGCTAAAAGCTTTTCCACAGTCATTTCCCCAAGCTCGTGGATATTCTTCCCGCCCACGGTTACCGCCAGCGCTTCTTTTTTGAGCCGGGCCCCCTGACAGGCAGGACATTTCCTTTGGGTCATAAATTTTTCAATTTCTTCCCGCATCGCTTCCGACTGGGTTTCCCGGTAGCGCCGCTCTAAATTGGGTATAACGCCCTCCCAGTTGGCATCGAAAGTATAGGAGCTACCGCTGGTATAGTTGTAGTACTTGACCCTGACTTTTTCCCCGGGAAGGCCGTAAAGAATTTTTCTTAAAATTTCCGGGTCTAAATCTTTTACCGGAACATCGACGCTAAATCCATACTTTTGGGCTAAGGCTTCTAACACCTGGAAATAATAAGAACCGGTATTGCCGGCATTCCAGGCCGCTATCGCCCCCTGACGCAGGGTTAAATCTTTATTGGGGATTACAAGGTCCGGATCAACTTCTAATTTATAGCCAAGGCCCGTGCACTCGGGGCAGGCCCCAAAGGGATTGTTAAAGGAAAAAAGCCGGGGGCTTATTTCCGGGAGGCTGATTTCGCAGTGGGGACAGGCAAAGTTTTCGGAAAAAGTAATCTCTTCCCCATCCACTATTTCTACCAATGCCAGGCCTTCGGCTAATTTTAAAGCTGTTTCCAGAGAATCGGTAAGCCTGGTTTTTATTCCGTCTTTTACAACCAGCCGGTCAACCACTACATCTATATTATGCTTTTTATTCTTCTCTAGCTTAATTTCTTCGGCTAAATCATAAAGAATACCATCCACCCGGACCCGGGCAAAACCCTGGCGGCGAATGTCCTCAAAGGTCTTAACAAACTCCCCTTTTCTTCCCCGCACGATAGGCGCCATAATCACCAGTTTGGTCCGTTCGGGTAAAGCCAATAACCTATCTACCATCTGGTCAATGGTTTGTTTCTCTACTACCCGTCCGCAAACGGGACAGTGGGGTATTCCTATGCGGGCATATAAAAGCCTTAAATAATCGTGAATCTCCGTAACCGTTCCCACGGTAGAGCGGGGGTTTTTGGAAGTAGTTTTTTGGTCAATAGAAATTGCCGGGGATAGTCCTTCAATAAAATCAACGTCGGGCTTATCCATTTGCCCTAAAAACTGCCGGGCATAAGCCGATAAGCTCTCCACATACCGTCTCTGTCCTTCGGCATAAATTGTATCAAAAGCAAGGGATGATTTGCCCGATCCCGAAAGTCCGGTAATCACAATAAATTTATTGCGAGGTAAGGTTAAATCTATATTTTTTAAATTATGAACCCTGGCACCCTTAATGACAATCGTATCCATTAGAAAATAAAACCTCCATTATTTCTTTTTTGCAGCCTTTTGCGCCCGAAGTTCGATAATTAAGTCCCGCAGCATGGCTGCCTTTTCAAATTCCAGGGCTTTAGCTGCCTCTTTCATTTCCCGGGTAAGTTTCTCCACATACTGTTTAAACTCTTTCGCACTCATCTTTTGCACAAATTCGCGTTTTACTTCGGGCATTTCTTCCACTACCGCTTTGGTCGCCTCAATAACATCTCTTACGGCTTTTTGCACCGTTTGCGGCGTAATTCCGTGCTTTTGGTTATACTCCATCTGCAATTTTCTTCGACGGTTGGTTTCATCGATAGCTTTTTTCATTGAAGCGGTTACGGTGTCGGCATACATAATTACTTTACCGTTAGCATTTCTGGCCGCCCTGCCAATAGTCTGGATTAAGGAACGTTCCGAACGCAAATAACCTTCCTTATCCGCATCTAAAATGGCCACCAAGCTTACCTCCGGTAAATCTAAACCTTCCCGCAGAAGATTTATCCCCACCAGAACGTCAAAAACCCCAAGCCTTAAATCCCTTAAAATTTCAATTCTTTCTAAAGTATCGATATCCGAGTGAAGATACCGCACCTTAATCCCCATTTCCCGAAAATATTCGGTTAAATCCTCCGCCATTCTTTTGGTTAGAGTGGTCACCAGCACCCGGTCCTCCCGGGCCACCCGTTCTTTTATCTCCCCGAGCAAATCGTCCACCTGCCCCCGGGTCGGTCGAACTTCTACTTCCGGATCAACTAATCCCGTAGGTCGGATAATCTGCTCGACAATTTTCTGAGAATGTTCTAACTCATAAGGCCCCGGGGTTGCGGAAACAAAAACCACCTGGTTAATCCTTGCTTCAAATTCGGGAAACTTAAGAGGCCGGTTATCATAAGCCGAAGGCAAACGAAAACCATACTCCACCAAGGCTTCCTTCCGGGAGCGGTCCCCTTCATACATCCCCCGGATTTGAGGAATGGTAATATGGCTTTCATCAATAATTAAAAGAAAATCCTTGGGAAAGTAATCAATTAAAGTATAGGGAGGCTCTCCCGGTTTTCTACCGGTTAAATGCCGGGAATAATTTTCTATCCCTTTGGTATAGCCAACTTCCCTCAGCATTTCAATATCGTATAAAGTCCGTTGCCGAAGGCGCTGGGCTTCTAAAAGTTTACCCTGCTCTTCAAAATATTTAAGGCGCTCTGCTAGCTCTTCTTCAATGCTTTTTATCGCCCGTTCTAACTTTTCCCGGGAAGTAGCAAAGTGACTGGCCGGAAAAATTGCCGCATGGTTTAGTTCACCAAGAATTTCTCCCGTTAACGTATCAAACTCTAAAATTCTTTCTACCTCATCGCCGAAAAGCTCAATTCTAATGGCCCGGTCGGTGTACGACGCAGGATAAACTTCAATCACATCCCCTTTAACCCGAAATTTACCCCGGGTTAAGTCGTACTCATTCCGCTCATACTGGATATTTACAAGTTTTCGTAAAATTTCTTCCCGGTCGTAAACTTGCCCTTTCCGCACCGAAAGTAACAACTCGGAATACTCTTCCGGATCGCCTAAACCATAAATGCAGGAAACCGACGCTACAATTATCACATCCCGTCGCTCAAACAAAGCAGCGGTTGCCGAATGGCGCAATTTATCGATTTCATCGTTAATCGAAGAATCCTTTTCAATGTAAGTATCCGTAGCCGGTAAGTAAGCCTCCGGCTGATAATAATCGTAATAGCTTACAAAATACTCTACCGCATTTTCCGGAAAAAACTCCCGAAACTCGGAGCAAAGTTGCGCTGCTAAGGTTTTATTGGGAGCAATTACCAAAGTTGGTTTATTAACGTTAGCAATAACATTGGCCATAGTAAATGTTTTCCCGGAACCGGTTACCCCTAAAAGGGTCTGCATTTTTAGCCCCTTTTTGATTCCTTCGGTTAACTCTTTTATTGCTTTGGGCTGGTCTCCCTTAGGAGAGTAAGTAGACCTTAAATTAAAACGTTCCATTTAAAACACCTCAAACTATATTATAAGCCTTTAAATCCTTTTTCTCCAGTAAAAACAAAAACCCGAAGGGTTCCTTCGGGCCTTCTTAAACACCTAACATCTCAACCATCCTAGAAAGGATTTCCCCGGCATAGCCTCTAAGGACAAGCGCCTGGTCGTCCAAGGGAGTCGGTTCTTTATTGACAATTATAGCTTTGCCCCCTTCCAAAAGTACCAGGCCGGGAATTTGATTGGCCGGGGTAACCACTAAAGATGACCCCACCACCAGGACGAGATCCGACCTCTGGGCCAGTTCTAAAGCCCTTTGCCACTCCCGCCGGGGCAAAGCTTCCCCAAATAAAACTACATCCGGCCGAATAACCCCACCACAGTTACACCGGGGTACTTCTTCTTCATCGAGCTTTTCCGGCAAGTAATATTTTAAACAGCGATCACACCGCACCCGGTTTAAGGTACCGTGAATCTCCACTACATTTTTACTGCCAGCTTTCTGGTGGAGCCCGTCAATGTTCTGGGTAACAATGCCTTTTATAATCCCTGCTTTTTCCATCCGGGCCAGCGCCTCGTGAGCTGGATTGGGTTTTACACCGGCATAACTTTTAAACCGTTCCCGGTAAAAATTAAGAAAAAACGCAGGATTTTCCACAAGGGCCCTTCTCGATGCTACCTTTTCCACGGGATACTGTTCCCAGAGTCCTGTTTTTCCCCGAAAATCAGGAATACCGCTTTCGGTACTAACTCCAGCTCCAGTAAAGGCAATAGCATGCCGGGCTTCCAGCAGCATCTTAACAGCTCTTTCCATAAAATCCCCCCCAGAAAATTTTTCATATTATAAATTAGAATCATGCTGGAGGTGAGAAAATGACTGACCGGGAAATTGTTTTTCGGCTTTTAAGATATGAACAAGCCAATCTTAAAAATTACCAGAATTATCTAGCTTATTCCAAAGATAAAGATTTAGCTGCTTTTATTGCCCAAACAATTCCCCAGATTGAAAACAATATTAAAAGCTTAAATAATCTTTCCCGTAAATTCTGTAGCGGTTGAGGTGGCAAAAGATAATCCGCCGGCGGCGGAAGTTAAAATATAAGATACTCTAAAATAACCACATCTAACCAGCGGCCAAACTTAAAACCAACTTTTTTTAGCTCTCCCACCTTTTGAAATCCGCACTTATAGTGAAGCTTTAAACTTCCTTCATTTTCAGCCGCAATTAAAGCCAAAACTGCCCGGAGCCCCCGGTTCCGGGCTTCTTTTAAAAGAGTGAAAAGCATTTTCTTCCCATAGCCTCTCCCCCGAAAATCCTTATGAACATATACCGATTCGGTAACGGTTGAATCATACGCTTTACGGGGAGAATAGGGATTTAAACTCCCCCAGGCAGCAATTCTCCCTTCTACTTCTCCTACCAGGACCGGATGTTTTGCTCCCCGTTCTATGAGCCAGCGCAACTGCCTTTCTTCTTCCACCGGTTCGGTATCAAAAGTGGCAATACCCTTTAAAACCTCTTCATTGTAAATGGCAAAGATCTCTTTTAGGTCCTCCGCTTTAGCTTCCCTTATTACCATTTTTCTCCTCCCATGTCACCATTTTTTTACCTTCTTTATAAAATAATATACCTTTTCTTCAGGAGGTATCCTATGGTCTATCCCAGTTGTTTCCTTGGTTTTTTCCCAGAATCCTGCCAAACTTTTTTTCTGATTAAAACTTTGGAATGCTGGCAAGCCATCCTCCCAGAAAAATTAGTCTTAAAAAAAACCTTTAAATACCTTCCCCAAAATACTGTAATAATTGACAGTTTAGACTTTTTAATCGAAGCCTACCTTAAAATTTATGGTCAACCTATTTATCTTTATCTTACCCCTAAGTGTCGCTGGCTCTGGCCGTACCTTTTAGAAAGCTATCGGGGCCTATCCTTTGCTTTTTATTATAAACCCTTTAGGAAAATAATGCCATATATAGCTATAGGGGAGCTTTCAGGTCTAAGAGCCTTGACCCAAAACTCCCCTAAACCTTATGCTTATTATTCTCTGGATTTTTAACGTACTTTAACAATCATGTCCACTTCTACCGGAGAATTAAGGGGAAGTTCATTTACTCCAACCGCCGCCCGGGCATGTTTTCCGGCTTCTCCTAATAATTCTCCTAAAAATTCCGAAGCACCATTTATTACTTTCGGCTGATCGTTAAAGCCCGGGCTACTTGCTACATAGCCGGTAACTTTGACAATTTTTTCAATCCGGTCGAGATCCCCTACCAGGCCCTTGACCACTGCCAGACAATTTAAGGCAGCAATTTTGGCAAGGCGGTACCCTTCTTCTACCGTAATTTCCGCCCCAAGCTTACCTTTGGTTTTTAATTCTCCCCCTTCAAAGGGAAGTTGTCCAGAAACATAAATATAATTGTCAATTAAAACTCCCGGTACGTAAGCAGCAACCGGTGCCGGTGCTGGCGGTAGCACCATTCCCATTTCATTTAACTTTTGCTCAACTTTCATTTTCATCCTCCTTTACTTTTTAAAAGCTAAGGTTGTAAAATACTTTTATAGTCTTAAAAGCCAAGGGGAGGGTACAATGGAAAAACTTAAAGAAAAAATCTTAACTGAAGGTCGGGTTCTACCCAATAACGTGTTAAAAGTTGATTCGTTCTTAAACCACCAGTTAGATCCTCCTTTTCTTATGGAAATAGGGCAGGAATTCGCTAAAAGGTTTTATGCTAAGAATCCCAACAAAATTCTGACGGTAGAAGCTTCCGGTATAGCCTTAGCCTTAATGACTGGTTACATAATGAAAATACCGGTGGTTTTTGCCAAGAAAAGAAGAGGCACTATCCCCGACAATTTTTATCATGCTAAAATTTTTTCCTACACCCGCCAGGAAAATATTTTTATTACCGTTGACAGGAAATACCTTACTCCTAATGACCGCATCTTAATAATTGACGACTTTTTAGCTACAGGAGAAGCCACCCGCGGACTTATAGAAATCGTAAATACCGCCGGGGCCACCTTGGTAGGAGTAGGTATCGCTATTGAAAAAAGCTTTCAAGCTGGGGCCAGTTTTCTCAGTTCCCTTGGAGTTCCCACCGAAAGTTTAGTAAAAATAAAATCTTTAGACCGGGGAAAAATTGAGTTTCTTTAATTTAGTTTAACAGTTTTTCCTCGGATAATTCTTTAAGCTCCGAAACACTCATACCAAAAAGTTCCCAGTTAGGAGTATCGTTCCAAACTGTTTCTAAATAGTTTAGTAATTTTTCGTACTCTTCCGGTTCGTTTTCGTTTACTAAAGGTGAGTAGCTGTGAACAATCGCTTCCGGTTCTTCCGTCTGGAAGCGCTCAATTAACGCTTTTAAATCAAAAAGCTTGGGATTTAAGAGCAATAAACCCTGGCGTTGTTTTAAATTTTGCAGGTATTTTTCAATATCCCGGTAATTGGATATTAGTCGAAAGCTTTCCCCATAAAAAACCCGTAAAACAGTATCCACCGCCAGAGGAGAGGGGAGAATTTTCCGGGCAATTCTCCGGGAGATAAGTCCTTGGGGGTCAGAAACCCGCTTCAGGGCAATAATCTTTTCCGTTACCACTACTCCCTGGCGTCGGGTAAGTTCTTTTATTACCTCTTCTACCGGAATAGGCAGCGTTACCCCCAGAATTTCTTTAAATATTGGCTCTACTTCTTCTCCGGTTATCGCCCCGTAAAACCAAAGAGCCCCTTCCAAAAGGTCAGCATAAAAGTTAGCAGTTTCTTCCAAAGTCAAAAACCCATCTTTAGATCCCAGGAAATAAAGCTCTTCTATTTCCCCTCCATTAAAATTCGGTGACTTTAAAAGTTGTTCCCGCATAGCAGTTAATGCCATTAAAAAGATTTCCCGGGCTTCTTCCTGTCGACCCTGGTGAAGAGTAAACTTAGCTTTTAAATACAGGCTCTGGGGACTTTCCAGGTTGGAAAGTAGCGTAAAATATTTTTCGGCCTCGGCATAAAAGCCTCCACTTTCTAAAATTGAAGCCATTACAAACCTCATCCCCTCCTCTAAATCTTCAGGACGAAGGATTTCGGTAATCTTAGCTAAAATCATGGCTTCATCTAACCCTTCTAACAGCATAAAAATTTCCTGGGGATTCTCAAAGTATTTTAAAGGATCTTCCTCTTTAATTACTTCCAAGGCTTTTTCGCCGCCGGCAATTAATAAAAGGTAATTAAAATACTCCCTTGGTAATTCGTCTTTAAGATTTAAAATTTTCCTGTAAGCTTTCTCGCTTTTAGTCTGAGCTAAAAGCCAGAGAAGGGCTTTTTTATATTCCCCCTGGCTTTCTGGCAAGAGATTTTCCAGTGGTAATTCCTGGGCCCGATTTTTCACTTTATGTAAAAAATAAAAATCAAGGGCATTTTGGTTAAACTTTTTCGTTAAAAAAATTAGGGAATCTACCTCTACCTGTTCCCAGGCCACTTCCTCCATCAAGTCTACAAGATATTCTCCTTTAATGTTTTCGATATTTTTTAACACCAAAACTTTATACCCCAAGTCCTTTTCCCGAAAAGCCTCCAGGATTATTTCCTTTAAAGCTGGACCGGTTATCCGGTTTAAGATATCCACCCAGCGGGCAAACTCGGCAGGAGTAGCATCCGCTAAATACTCCGGCAAACTTTTCCCGGAAAGCTCCGGTAACCTGCGGGTTTTTAAAATATTTTTAATTTTGTCTTCTAATAAATACCACTGCCAGTCGGGTTGTAATAAGCTTTCTGCTACTGCCTGGGCGTAAATTTTATTAACGTCCTGCATGGCCATCCCCTTTTCTTTTTGGAATCACTTTTATTTTAGCTTTAATACCTAAAGAAATAAAGGGGAAAAGAAAAAGAGCAAAGCCTAAAGCCTTTGCTCTTAGCACACAAAGTCATTAAAGTATTTCTCTGCTTCCTCTAAGCCTGCAAAATACCAGCGATTTTCTTCCTTTAGTTCCCGTCCTTTTTCACTGTAAAACTCGGTGTAATAAATTACACACCAGCGGTTATCAATAAAATCTAAAACCAGCTTACCAGTACCAAGGTCTTTTTCCTGCTTTGGCATAATAACCCCTCCTGTCCTTTTTGCTTATATTTCGACCAAAGGGGCTGTTTCCCTTTTTTATTCTTCTAAAGTAGTTAAATCTCCTGGATCAATACCCATTTCCTGGGCTTTTAATACGCGGCGCATTATTTTTCCCGAGCGAGTCTTGGGAAGTTTATCTACAAATTTTAGTTCCCCGATCACCACTATTGGCCCTAACTCCTTTTTCACATGTTCTATTAACTCCCGGGCCAATTCCTCGCTTGGATTAACCCCCAGCTTTAAGATAACAAATGCTTTTAATACTTCCCCTTTTAAAGGATCCGGAACTCCTACGGCAGCTGCTTCCGCTACCACCGGATGGGAAATTAGGGCGCTTTCCACTTCGGCGGTACCTATCCGGTGGCCGGCGATATTTAACACATCATCGGCCCGTCCTAAGACGGCAAAATAACCTTCCTCATCTTTTACCGCTACATCCCCGGTAAAATACCAGCCGGGAATTTCCTGCCACGCTTTCTCATAGCGAGCATCATCCCCGTAAACCGTCCTCAACATATGCGGAAAAGGATTTTTCAAACATAAAAGCCCGCCCTGACCTGTCGGCACCGGGTTCCCTTCCCGGTCCAAAACTTCTGCTACCACTCCCGGGAGCGCAAATCCTACCTTACCCGGTTTTGCCGGTTTTACCGGAGGCGTACCTAAAGTAGGCCCTCCCAGCTCCGTTTGCCACCAGTTGTCTACAATAAAGCCTCCGTGAGCTTTTAAAAGATTTTCATAGGCCCAGCGCCAGGCTTCGGGATTTAAGGGCTCGCCGGCACAGGTAATTAGCCTTAAAGACGACAAATCATAGTTTTCCGTCCACTTTTCGCCATATTTCATTAAAAGTCTTATGGCCGTAGGTGCGGTAAAAATCACCGAAACCTGGTATTTTTCAATAATTTGCCAGGGAGTATCGGGGGAAGGATAATCTAAGGCCCCTTCCCTAAATAAAGTCGTAACGCCAGCAACTAACGGTGCATAAACAATATAGCTATGGCCTACAATCCAGCCAATATCCGAAGTGCACCAAAAAACATCCTCATCTTTTAAATCAAAAAAAGTCCTGGCATGGTAGTAAGTGCCAACCATGTACCCGCCGTGAACATGCAGCACTCCTTTAGGTTTGCCGGTAGTACCGGAAGTATATAAAATAAACAGCGGGTCTTCCGCCTCCATCACCTCTGCCGGCTCTCCCGGAGGATTTTTTAATAAGGAGAGAAAATCCACTTCCCGGGGACCCAAAGGTTGGCGTTTTTCCCGAAACCATACGGCCACCTTTTCTACACAAGAAACACCTTCTAAAGCTTCATCGACTACAGGCTTTAACGCCACTTTTTTTCCCCGGCGATAGCCGTAATCGGCAGTAATCACTAATTTAGCCCCGGAATCCAAAATTCTCTCCCGTAAAGCTTTAAAGCCAAGCCCAGCATAAACCACACTGTGCACCGCTCCAATGCGGGCCACCGCTAGCATGGCCATCACCCCTTCCGGGGTTAGGGGCATGTAAATTACTACCCGGTCACCCTTTTTAATCCCCATTTGTTTTAATCCCCGGCTCAAACGCTCCACCCGGTCTTTTAACATCCGGTAGGTATAAACCTCTTCCCGACCATCTTCCGTTAAAAAGATAAACGCCGCTTTATTCCCTTTACCATTAGCCACCTGGGCATCTAAAGCGTTGTAGGTGATGTTGGTTTTCCCGCCTACGAACCAGCGGTGCCAGGGGTAATTAAACTCCAAGACCCGCTCCCACTTTTCATACCAGAAAAGCTCTTTAGCCACTTTTCCCCAGAACTTTTCTAAGTCCTCTACTGATTCCCGGTATTCCCGGTCAAATTCTTTTAAATATGTTCCCTCAAGAACCCTTTGGGGCGGAAAAACCTTTTCCTCCATCGCCAAAAAATTGTTAAGCTCGCTCACCGCGTCCCCCTCCTGCCACTTTTTTCTTAATTTTAAGAAATTTACCCTAAAAAGAATATCTCTTTTTCCTTAAAGCCAAAATTTTCAACCTCAAATGTCAAAGGAAGGGGGTAAAATGCCATTGATTAAAAAAAAATAAAAAATCACAAAATAACAATGCTTAAAAGGTAATACTATAACCTTTTGGTAATAAAAGCAAAATTAACAGTATTTCCTGATTTTTGCTTGATTTTTAAGATTTATTTTTTCGCCATAAGGTTGTTTAATTGTTGTTGTAAAAATAGAGTTTGGAGGAATGGTTATGCCTTACAAATTAAAAGAAATTTTAATTGGCTCTCCTTTAAGGACCGAAAAAATAGCTGAAGAACGGCTGACCAAAGTAAAAGCTTTAGCTATCTTTTCTTCGGATGCCTTATCGTCGGTAGCTTATGCCACCGAAGAAATTTTACTTGTTTTAATCGCCGCAGGGCCCTTAGCTTTACATTTTTCCCTGCCAATTTCAATTGCTATCTTGGTTCTTTTATCAATCTTAACTTTATCCTACCGCCAGGCAATTTTAGCGTATCCCAATGGTGGCGGAGCTTATGTCGTATCTTCGGAAAATTTAGGTCCAGTACCCGGGTTAATTGCCGGCTCAGCCCTGCTGGTGGACTACGTTTTAACCGTGGCCGTTAGCGTCAGCTCAGGTATTGCCGCGATAACCTCTGCTTTTCCTTCCCTTTATCCCTACCGGGTGGTCCTGGCTGTAATAACGGTATTATTTATAACTTTAATAAATTTACGCGGTGTCCGCGAATCGGGAAGCTTTTTTGCCATCCCAACTTATGTTTTTATTTTTACTTTCCTTATCTTAATTGGCGTCGGCACTTTTAAACTCTTAACTGGTCATTTAACTCCTCTACCTCCAGCCTCTTTAGGTAGCAGTTTTGCACCTTTAACTCTCTTTCTTTTGTTAAAAGCTTTTTCTTCCGGTTGTACCGCTCTAACGGGAGTGGAAACTATCTCCAATGGAGTTCCCGCTTTTTTCCCTCCTGAAGACAAAAATGCCCGCACCACCATGGTTTGGATGGCAGTTTTGCTGGGAGTGTTATTTTTTGGTATAACTTACTTGGCTTACCGCTTAAATATTACCCCTAAAGAAGGAGAGACTGTTGTCTCCCAAATTGCCCGGCTGATTTTTGGGAAAAACCTTTTTTACTATCTGGTCCAGGCCAGTACCGCTTTAATTTTGTTTTTGGCCGCCAACTCCAGTTTTAACGGTTTTCCCCGGCTTTCCTGCTTAATGGCCAAGGACGGCTATTTACCAAGAATTCTTTCCTTTCTGGGAACCCGGTTGGTTTTCAGCCAAGGTATTATGGTACTTGGAATTATCTCTTCCCTTTTAATTATTATTTTTAAAGGAGATACCCACGCCTTAATCCCTTTATATGCTGTTGGTGTTTTTGTTTCCTTTACCCTGATGCAAGCAAGTTTAATTAAACACTGGTACAAAACAAAAGAAAGCGGCTGGAAAATAAACATTGTAATAAATAGTATAGGCGCCATCGCCACCGGTATTGCTTCAATAATTATTGCGGCAACCAAGTTTTTAGGCGGGGCCTGGATAGTTATCGTAGTAATCCCCTTGATGATTTATGGCTTTTTAAAAATTAAGCGTCATTACACCGCCATCGCCGACCAGTTAAGGGTAGTTACCATACCTGAAGGTTTATGGGAAAGTGAAACCCAGTCTCCTTTAGTGATTATACCCGTGGCCAGCTTTAATAAAGTCGTTTTAAATGCTATTAAATATG
The DNA here is from genome assembly GCF_001950255.1 of Carboxydothermus pertinax. Lineage (NCBI taxonomy): Bacteria > Bacillati > Bacillota > Clostridia > Thermoanaerobacterales > Thermoanaerobacteraceae > Carboxydothermus > Carboxydothermus pertinax. Next base: position 3,551 of record NZ_BDJK01000003.1, on the reverse strand, counting down.
CCCGGTCAATTTCCGATGAGGTTATTGCTGTTAATATCGTTTTTGATCCCGAAAGCAAAACCAAGATTGAAGAAAAATGGGAAAAATTTAAAGTCCCGGCCAAGCTGGTTGTAATTACTTCAGCTTACCGGGACGTTTATGGACCGGTATTAAGGTTTATTAACCACATGGAACACCGGGCGGTAGAAAAAGGGCGTTTTGTCATGGTAGTAATTCCGGAATTTGTCCCCCATAAATGGTGGCATTTTATCCTGCACAACCAAACAGGCTTTAAATTAAAAACTCTCCTCCTTTTTAGAAAAAATGTTTTAGTAACCAGTGTCCCTTACCACTTAACCGACTAATAAGTCTATTTCGTGCTATATTTTCAAAATCATCATTTAACCTTTTTAATCCATTGAATTCTGGATACTTTCTCTTTAAGGCAAGAGTGAGTAAATAATCGGTCAACACCGGGTTTTTAGGCAGTACACTTCCATGGAGGTAAGTACCAATAACATTCTTATAGACTACACCCTCAAAGCCGTCTTCACCATTATTACCATAACCAGTAATAACTCGGCCCAAAGGCTTTACTTTGGGCCCTAAATAAGTTTTTCCTGAGTGATTCTCAAAACCTATAATTTTTCCGTCATGACCAAAAATTTTTAAGATCTCACTTTCAATTAAAATATTACCAATCATCCTCTTTGCCCCAGCTACTGTCCAAAGATCTAAAGCACCTAAGCACTCAATTTCTTTACCCTTTGCGGTACGATAAAATTTTCCTAATAGTTGATAGCCTCCACAAACTGCCAAAACCACCTGATTATTTTCAATAGCTGTTTTTAACTCGTTACCTTTATTTTGCAAAAAATCCTTTTGAATCAGCTCCTGTTCAAAGTCCTGTCCTCCTCCTATAAAAATAAGATCACACTCACATGCCTTAAACTTATCACCTAAACTGATATTTTTAATGTTAACTTTAATTCCCCTCCATTGGGAACGCATCTTTAAAGCAATAATATTTCCTATATCCCCATAAGTATTTAATAAATCAGGATATAAATGACAAATTGTTAATTCATACATCACTTCCAAAACTCCTTTAAGCTAAATTTTTTACTCAACACTTTTCGAAATTCAAGTAACGCCGTATACGTTGGAAAAACATAAAATGATCCTTGGTCATTTAAACCCCTCAAACCTGATTTAATTAATTCATGATAATCATTAACAACTTTTATTTTTTCTTCTTCTATACCCCCATATTTTAATCTTACGGCCATATCTTCCGCCCGCCTGCCAGCTGCAAAAAAAACTTCAATTTTATCAACTATTAACTGTAATACCTCAAAATTCACATCCCATAACCAGGAAACATCTTGCCCATCTGCCAAAAGATCATTTATTAAAAAAGCAAGGCGCATCTTATTTTTTTCTTGCAACAATAAGTTTAAGGCTTGATTAAAGCCGGTATGATTTTTAACTAAAATTATTTTTATTAGCTTGCCGTCAAGCAAAATGTTCTCCATCCGCCCAAAAGCCCCGGATATATTGTTTAAAGCTTGAAGGGAATTTACCAAAGGCAAGTTTAAAACCGTACTACAGGCTAGTGCCGCCAAACCATTGTAAATATTATAAAAACCAGGAAGTGAAATACGGCAAAAAACCGCTTGTATTTTATTTCCATCTTTTATTTCCACTTTCACTAAAGAATGGTTCTCGGACATTTCAATTATTTTTGCACAACTTAAATCCGGCAAAGGTCTTTTATAACCACACTTTGGGCACTTGAAATGCCCTAAATGGCCATAGTATTGTTCATTATAGGTATACTTGGTTTTACAATACAAACAATAACTGGCATCGGTATTTTGGTGGTCATTTTCGTATCCTTTAATATTAATCCCATAATATACTGGCTGTAAATTGAGGTCTCGAGCAATTGAAACTGCCAATGAATCATCAGCATTAAGTACGAGTTTAGGGTTTGAAAATTTCCTAACACCCTCTTTTACATAATTTAATGTTTGATATACTTCGCCAAAGCGATCTAATTGGTCCCGAAAAAAGTTTGTCACTACTAAAACCTCTGGGCACAAAAAACTGCTGATTTTTTTTAGAGTTGCTTCATCTACTTCCAATAAGGCTACCGGGTAACGCGGGCACCCATAAATATCCACTCCTTGCAAAAAAGTAGTGGCAATACCACTTAACAGGTTTGCTCCAGCAAAATTGGAGATAAAGTTAATACCATTTTCTTTTAAAATTTGTCCAATCATTCTGGTAGTCGTTGTTTTGCCATTTGTTCCAGTAACCATAATGATTTTAAATTTTGGCGCAATTTCCTTTAAAAAATTTTTATCAAAAAAAAGAAGAACTTTCCCCGGTAATGCTGTTCCTCCGGCCCCTTGCTTTATAATATTAATTGCTTTTAATAAACCCTTGGACAAAATTAGTGCAATTAATCGTCTTATTTTCATTTTTTTCCTCCAAAATACATTTAAGTAGTTGTATGATAATCATTAAGATGCAAAATTAAATAAAAAAGTTGCAAAGGAAAGCAAATTTTATTGCGATATGGCATTTAATTGCTGTTTAATTCGTTACATCAGTCGTTAAAATAAAAAAGGCGCACAGAAGCGCGCCCTAAAAATAAAACCCCCTGATGCAAATCAGGGGGTTTTAGCCAAAAATTTAATTTAAGCAACGTAAACGGGAGTAATGATATAATTTTTGTCTTCCTCAAGTATTTTGCCCAGCTCTTCTTCACTTACAAATTTATAAAAAACCTCTTCTTCCCCGTATGACCAGCTAACTAAATAAAACATTTTAACTACCCCCAAACGGTGTATGCCTGTATACACCATACTTTATACTTTTATTTTAGCATTTGCTGTTCGCTCTGACAAGACACTTATTAATAATTTTCAGGTAATTTCCTGTGACTAATCTCACAGAGATTTTTGCTCCATAATACAAAAGGTTTAAATTTTTTCCGCTATAATAAACTTGTAAATTAAAAAAGAAAGGGTGTTTTCGATGGAAAAAGTAGTAAGAAAAATTGTCAAAATAAACGAAGACCTCTGCACCGGCTGCGGTAAGTGCATAACCCCCTGTGTGGAGGGTGCTATTGAACTGGTAAATGGTAAAGCTAAAGTCATAAGGGAAGAGCTTTGCGACGGCGCCGGCTTTTGCCTGGCAGTTTGCCCCACTGGCGCTCTAACCATTGAAGAGCGGGAAACAGTTCCTTTTTCCCACGAAGCGGTGGAAGAAGTCAAAGCTCACCGGGAGGTAGAAGAAATCTTCTGCCACTTCTGCGGCAATTCCGAATACGATAAAGCCCTTTTCCCAATTCGCTTTAAGGGCGACAGCCTCTGGGCCTGTGCCCAGTGCCTCCCCCGCCTCATCCACAGCTAACTTATCGGACGGTTCTGTCAGAGAGCTATTTCTACCCATTGTAGAAAACATCCTCTCTCAGAACCGTCCGAGACCCCTGAAAAAAGTATTATAAAAAATAGAAAATGTAGAATAAAATAACAATAGCCCCTAAATTTATGATATAATTT
>NZ_BDJK01000002.1 GCF_001950255.1 Carboxydothermus pertinax | reverse complement strand
AAATTATATCATAAATTTAGGGGCTATTGTTATTTTATTCTACATTTTCTATTTTTTATAATACTTTTTTCAGGGGTCTCGGACGGTTCTGACAGCGTGCTAGTTGAACACGTGTTCAGGACCGTTTCTTTTTTCCTGCCTGGTTAGTTTTTTAAAAGAGTCCTGTAATTTTTCCCCCAAAAACCAGCTGTATGTTTAGATTCAGTATTAAATTCTTCTTTTGCCTTAAGGGCAAATTCCATCTGTGCTGCCTTATAGTCCCTGTCATCTAAAAAAATTTTTCTCTTTTTTGTTTTCCCGGGCAATGATATGATAAATATGCCGGGAATAAAAAAACGCTTTTATTATTTTCTCCCTTTGGTATCTTTGTCTAAAATATACATAATTTCCATAAAAAACGTCAATAGTAGGAATAAGGGATGATGGGAAATAGCACGCTAACGGAACCGTCCGAGAGGACTGAAAAAGTAACATTTTTTAGGCGCAAATTGGCTTTTTATAGCTGTAAAATCTTCCTTTAAACAAATATTTATG
>NZ_BDJK01000001.1 GCF_001950255.1 Carboxydothermus pertinax | reverse complement strand
TACATAAATTATATCATAAATTTAGGGGCTATTGTTATTTTATTCTACATTTTCTATTTTTTATAATACTTTTTTCAGGGGTCTCGAACCGTTCCTAGCGGCACTATTCTAAACGTTTCTTAAAGCGAAGGGCAGCAATAACCACCAAAAAAAGTCCAAATACCGATAAAGCTATTGCCTGATTTTGTAGCTCCATAAGGCCTGCTCCCCGGATAATAATACCCCGCAGGATTTCCAGGAAATAGGTAAGGGGGATGGCATAGCCGAGATACTGGATAATTTTCGGCATAGCTTCCCGGGGAAACATAAAGCCGGAAAGCAAGATGCTAGGCAGAAGAAAAACTATGGTCATCTGCATGGCGTGCAGCTGGGTCCTGGCTACTGTCGAGATTAAAATGCCGATAGCCAGTGCTACAGCTACAAAGCAGAGGGCTAAGGCAAAAAGGGTTAAGGTATCACCCTGCATAGGGACGGAAAACCAGTTGATTCCGAAATAGAAGGCTATCGTAAATGACAAAAAACCAATTAATACATAAGGAACAAGCTTTCCTAAAATTAACTCAAAGGAAGTAACCGGAGTTACAATAAGCTGCTCGATAGTTCCCCGCTCTTTTTCCCGTACTAAAGCAAAAGCAGTTAAAAGGACCGTAAGGTTTTGCATGACAAGACCAATTAAACCAGGTATAGTGAAAATCTGACTTCTCATCTTTGGGTTGAAGCGGACCTCTGAGCGGATAATCGACGCTGAAGTCTTGGCGAAAAGGGGATTCTTTTTGGCTATAAGTTCTTTGGTATAATTTTGTCCAACCAGTATTCCGGACGACAGGGCCGGCCGGGCAATAGACGGGTCGGAACCGTCTACAATATACTTTACTTCTGGAAGGTTTCCTGCGGCCAGCTTTATTGCATAATCAGGCGGGATGATAATCCCTGCCTTAATCTTTCCCTGGGAAAAAAGCGTGTTAAGCTCGGAAACGTTGTTTACCGGATAATTTAAATCAAAATAGTTGGATGCTTGAAATTTTAATAAAAGCTCTCGGCTTTCCGGGGTATGGGAAAGATCTAGATAGGCGGTAGAAATATGTTCAACATCGGTGGTAACTGCATAACCAAACAGCAAAAGCATCATGACCGGCATAACAAGGGCGATGGCTATACTGGGTTTATCTCTTTTTAACTGGAGAAACTCTTTTTTCACAATAGCCCAAAACCGTTTGGGATTCATGCCGTCTCCCCTCCAATAAACTTTTCTAAGTCTTTAAAATCATAAACTTTTTTCCCGGTAGTTCGTTCTACATAGGCAATAAACACATCTTCTAAGGTTTCCTTTCCTTCCTTAGCCATTAATTCCGCCGGAGTGCCAAAAGATACCAGTTTTCCGTTAAAAATAAAGCCTACGATGTCGCAAATCTCTGCCTCATCCATATAGTGGGTGGTTACTAACACCGTAATGCCGGCGGCACATAATTTTTTAATGATTTCCCAGAAAATCCTTCGGGATACCGGGTCAACCCCTGCCGTGGGTTCATCTAAGATTAAAAGTTTCGGCCGGTGAATCATGGCAGCTCCTAAAGCTAACCGTTGCTTCCAGCCACCCGAAAGATGAGCGGTCAGGGTTTTCCGGTTGTCGGTTAAGCCCGCCATAATTAGGATTTCTTCTTTCCGGGTTTTTAAAAGTTTTGCCGGGAGATTATAGATATTACCGAAAAAATCGAGATTTTCTTCTACCGTTAAATCTTCATATAAGGAAAAACGCTGGGACATGTAACCGATAAGCTTTCGCACTTCTTGGGTTTTTTTCACCACATCCAATCCAAACACTTCAGCTCGACCGGATGAAGGCAGTAATGTTCCGCACAGCATCCGAATAGTGGTAGATTTTCCGGAGCCGTTGGGTCCTAAAAGCCCAAAGATTTTCCCCGACGGCACCAAAAAGGAAACTTTGTCTACTGCTACTTTCGGACCAAAGGTTTTGGTCAGGTTTTCGGTTATAATTGCTGCCGTCAAACTTCTTCCCCCCTTACGGCAAAGTCAGGGTTAAAAGCATTCCCGGCCGTACATCCTGAAAATCTTTGGTTAATTCAACTTTTACAAGATAGGAAATTTCACTTTGGGCTTCCCGGGTTTCTGCCGGTTTAGGGGTAAATTCTCCTTTGGGGGAAATATATACTACTTTACCGGTCGGCGCCATTTTTAAATTTTCATTTTTTACGCAAACCGTATCCCCAAGCTTAATCCTATTTAAATACTTTTCGGGAATGTAATACTTTACATAAATCTTATTTAAATCTACAATGGCTGCTACCGTGGAGCCAGGATTTACATAATCGCCGGGTTTAACTGACGGGTATAAAACAACGCCGCTTACTGGCGCTTGGATTTTTGTTTTGACAAGTTGCAGTTTTGCTAAATCCACCTGGGTTTGGGCAAGCTTAATTCCGGTCTTCGCCTGCTTCTCAAGATTCTGGTCTTTGCCTGCCACTTGTTCGTATTTTAACCGGGCTAATTCCAAATTAGCCCTGGCAGCTTCTAACTGGTTTTTTAGTAAGGAATCATCAAGGGTAGCTAATGTCTGTCCCTTTTTTACTTCATCCCCTTCTTTAACATAAACATCATTAACTTTTCCGGGTATTTCTGCTTTAACTTCATACTGGTCGGCTTCGGCGATGCCGTCAAAGGAAGGAGGAGTGTTTTTGCTGCTGGAAAAGGCGCAGCCTCCTAAAACTATACTCATGAGGAATAGCAGAAGTAATAAATGCTTTTTGGCCATGCTTTACCTCCTTTTTCTTTTTAATAAATGTAGTATTAAACAAAAGCGGTTAAAAATCCTTTTTCAAATTAAAATTGTGGTAAAATATTTTAAGATTTGAAAAGAGGAGATGGGTAAAATGAAGACCGGATGTCGCTATTGTAAAACTACGGCTAATTTTAAGGGAAATTTTAACGCCATGCCCCCAAACTGTCCTACTAAAATTTACAGTGAAATAACCAAAAATAAACAACCTTATCTTGAGGATGAAATTACTGCTAAAATTATGCAGGTAGCGGACCAAACCCCTTTTGATGAAAAGGGAAAACTTAGAAGCCGTGTCGAAGAACTTGTCTTTTTTGCCAAAGAAATGGGGTATAAAAAAATTGGCATTGCCTTTTGTGTAACCTTAATCAATGAAGCCCAGAAGCTTGCTGCAATTTTAGAAAAAGAAGGGCTTACTCCCATCCTTGCCTGCTGCCGCCTTGGAGCAATTGACTACTCTGAAATTCGCCTTCCCAAGAAAAATCCTGAAAAATTTGTCTCCATCTGTAATCCTATTGCCCAGGCCCGCCTGTTTAATGAAGTAAAGACCGATTTAAATGTGATTTTAGGCTTATGCCTCGGTCATGATATCCTTTTTACCCGGGAAAGCCAGGCCCCAACCACTACTTTAATTGTGAAAGACCGGGTTTATGGGCATAATCCAATAAAAACTCTGGCAAAAATAATAGAAGGATAATTATTTTGGGAAAATCGTTCCTGTAGCCAGTAAAAGGGATTGATTTAAAGAGAAAGGCTGTTTTTAAGAAAAAAGCAAAGTGTTATAATTAACATATGTTCAAAACTACCAGGAAAAGAGGGGGAACATGGGCGAAGATTTAGCTTCTATTAAACCTAAAATACCAAAAGGAGAAAACAAAGTAAAAAACGTTTTAGCCATTATGAGTGGTAAGGGAGGGGTTGGCAAATCCTCGGTTACCTCCCTGCTGGCGGTGGCTTTTGCCCGAAAAGGCTTTAAGGTGGGAATTTTAGATGGCGATATTACGGGACCAAGCATTCCTAAAATGTTCGGCCTAAAGCCGGGTCAATTTGGTTCTGATGGTGAAAAGATTATTCCGCCAGAAACCGGGCTAGGAATTAAAATCATGTCGATCAACTTACTTTTAAAATCCGAAGAGGAAGCGGTAATCTGGAGAGGACCGTTACTTTCCGGGGCAATTAAACAATTCTGGGAAGACGTTTTATGGGGTGAACTGGATTACCTTTTGGTGGATTTGCCTCCGGGTACAGGCGATGTTCCCTTAACGGTACTGCAAACTTTACCTTTAAAAGGGGTTGTTATTGTCTCATCGCCTCAGGATTTAGCAGTGATGGTGGTTAAAAAGGCCATGAAACTCGCCAAAAATCTTGACGTGCCAATTCTTGGTCTCATTGAGAATATGGCCTATTTAAAATGCCCCCATTGCGGTGAACTCCTTTATCCCTTTAAAAAGCCTCAGGGAGAGGAAATATGCCGCGAAACCGGAATAAGGTTACTTGGTACTTTGCCGATTGTTCCCGAATATGCGGAATATGCTGACCGGGGTTTAATTGAAAAGCTCGAATCCCCTGAATTTTTAGAAATAGTAAATAAGCTCTAAAATTTTTCTTGTCGACTACCTCCCGGCTTTGCTATAATCAAAAAAAGTGCCGGGGGTGCAAATGGTGATTTACCCCGCTCCAATTTATCTTTACTGCAAATTTTTGCCAAAAGAAACTGCCATGGCTGGTAAAAATACTGGTCTGGCAGTTTCTGTGTTTTTCCGGGAAAAGCAATTTAGCCAAAATCCTTTGGAGAGTTTATTAGCATTACATCAAAAAGGGCTTCTCTTTAAAGCACTACCGGAGTTATCTCACCTGGTAGGCTTACCCCAGAATCCCGAACGCCATCGCCTTTGTGCTTGGGGGCATACTTTAAGGGTTTTGGAGGAGCTTCCCGAGAAGGATTTAGAATTAATCATGGCCGCTCTTTTGCACGATGTGGGGAAGGGTCTACCGGGGGTGCGAACGTACAAAAACGGCTATCCCAACGATTTTGGCCATGCCGAGCGGGGAGCTCTAATGGCCCGGGGTATTTTAAAACGCTTCAATTTTCCCCGGCAAACTATTGACCGAACCGCCTGGCTTATTTATTACCACATGTCCGTACCCTATGAAGTAGAAAAAGTAGAATTTTGGCTTAAGCAGCTTGGGAAAACATTACCCCCGGGTGAACTTTACCGGCGGGTACGAAAGTTAATTACTTTAAAAGAAGCGGATAAACGCTCGGATAACATCGGTGCCGAAGGTAAAATCCAGGCATTGAAAAAGGTAAGGGAGGAAGTAGAGAAATTTTACCTTAAAAGTAAATAAAGATTTTGCTACAAGCGGTAAAAAGGGTGGTATAATGAAGTTAGAAACTTTAAGTCGGGTGAGAAGAGCGATGAACCGGGTTTATGAAATAATTACCGATACTTCTTTGGATTACAAAGATAAGCGGCACTTACTGGCGGCGGAAGCGGAAAACTTCCTTCCTTACGTAAAGATTAGTGAAAAAGCTCAGAACTATTTTGCCGAAGGAATTCTATGTGACCTGTTTGAAGGTCATGCACCTTATCGGCCGCGTTATATTCTGCCGGATTACCAAAAATTTATGGAAAAGGGAAGCGAGTACTTAAATTTAAAACCCCCGCAGGATTTATTTGAAGCGGTTAATGCCCTTTTAATTATCTATCGCTACGTACCCTCCATAACGAGCTATCCCGTATATCTGGGACAGGTAGATGAACTGTTAGAACCGTTTGTTTTGGCTGCTGGTGAGGAACTTTCCGAGAAACTCTTAAAAATGTTTTTGGTGCAAATAGACCGGGTGTTACCCGATGGTTTTGTCCACATGAACATTGGGCCCAAAGATACCCGTACTGGACGGTTACTTTTAAAGCTTGAGCGGGAGCTAAAACAGGCGGTACCCAACATTTCCCTAAAATATAATGAAGAAACTCCCGATAGTTTTGCCGTAGAGGCGGTTAAAACAGCCTTGGAAATTGGAAAACCGTATTTTGTCAATGACCGGGAATTAAAAGAAGACCTTGACCCTGCTTACGGAGTTGCTAGCTGCTATAATACTTTATTAATTGGTGGAGGCAGCTTTACTTTAGTTCGGTTAAATTTAAAAGAAGCTGCCAAAAAAGCGAGAGATTTTCAAGACTTTATCCAGAATGTTTTACCTGATGCAGTGTTGGCGCAGGCCGAGGTTATCAATGCCCGGGCTAAATTTATCGTAGAAGAGGCGAAGTTTTTTGAAACTTCCTTTTTAGCTAAAGAAGGTTTAATTTCCCTTGACCGCTTTACCTCCATGGCCGGATATTTTGGACTTTACGAATGTCTTGAACACTTAACGGGACTAAAACTTGGTCAGGATAAAGAAGCCCTTTACTATGCCGAACAAGTGTTAAAAACCGCCAAAGATACTTTAAAAAGGGTCCCGGGAGCTTACTGCAACGGTACCGGCGGCAGGATAGGATTTCATGCCCAGTCGGGAATTGACAGCGACATCGATGTGACGCCCGGGGTGCGGATAAAATACGGCGAGGAGCCGGACATCTTTACCCAGATTAAAACCGAGGGAAGGCTCCATAAATACTTTGATACAGGCATTAGTGATATTTACATCTTTGACCGGACCGCCCGGGAAAATCCGGAAGGGGTTTTAAAAATAATCAAGGGGGCTTTAGAAGAAGGAATCAGGGTATTTTCCTTCAACACTTCCGATTCGGAATTTATCCGGATTACCGGTTACCTTGTAAAAAGAACCGATGTTTTAAAATACGAAAAAGGCGAGGTTTTACGGGAAGATACGGTAAAGCTTGGAGCAGCAAGCATTAAAAACAACAATACCGAAGCCAGAAAGGTAAGGATAATCGGTGAGAGGAATAGTCAATAAAATTATTGAGGTAAGCTTTATCGACGGTCCCGGAAGCCGGATGGCAATCTTTCTGCAGGGTTGTAATCTTGACTGCCTGTACTGTCACAACCCGGAAACCAAAAAATACTGCCAGAATTGTGGTAGATGTGTTGAACAGTGCCCGGCCGGAGCCTTAACAAACCTTGACGGCAGGGTAACCTGGGATAAGGCGATTTGCCATGGGTGTGACCGTTGCCTTGAGGTGTGTCCCCATTCGTCCTCTCCAAAAACTACCCTCTGGGAGGTGGAGGATTTAGTAGCTTATATTTTGGAAAATGAAGTTTTTTTAGATGGGGTAACCTTTTCCGGCGGGGAATGCACCCTGCAGGCGGATTTTATCCTGGAAGTTAGCCATAAACTTAAAGAAAAAAGTAATCTAACGGTTTTTGTCGATACTAATTGCTTTTTGGAGGAAGAGAAATTTCTAACCTTATGTCAAAATATCGATGGAATTATGGCCGATTTAAAAGCTTTTGATCCGGTTTTGCACCGTAAGCTGACCGGTGTAGCCAACGAATTAATTTTTCAAAATTTAAATACGGCGTCGCAGCTTGGAGTACTGTATGAGGTTCGAACGGTATTGGTGCCCGGTTTAAACGACCATCCGCAGGAAGTGAAAAACATTGCCCGGTTTATTCGTGAACTCAATTCGTATACATTGTTAAAACTGATACCTTTCCGTAACTATGGTGTAAAATCTTATTTAAAAGAGGCACCGAACTTGCCTGAAGAAAAATTTTTTGAGCTATTTGAGGTTGCAACGGAAATTCTTGGTTCCCGGGTTTACGGGAAGTATAGTATTTAAAGTTTGTATTTAAATTCTTTTGCCAAAAGTATTGTAATTTTAACTTTATGTTTTATAATAGAGTAAAAAAGATAAGATTTTACCGATAAAGGCAAACCCGGCGAAAGCCGGCGACGCAAAGCTACAGGGGCTAAGGCCGTAAGGCTATGCCAGCCAGCTGCCGAAGGTGTTAAGGGGATTATTAACCCTCCGCCTTCTGGCAGGAGGGTTTAAAATTTTAAAGGAGGCATTTTAATGAAGAAAAATACAATTTTGGTTCTAACAGCATTATTACTGAGTTTTGCTTTTCCTGCTTTTGCGCAAAGATTGGTTTTGCCTGTTAATACTGAAAAAACTGTAAGTGGTAGTTCATATCAAGAATTGGTAAAAACCATAAAAGAAACAAATAGCCCAAAGAGAGAAAATATAGATAAAAGTTTGAGGACGACGAATGAAGATAACAACCAAAGTCTGGCAAAGGAAAATAACGATAAGAATATAATAACTGAAAACAAAGGACAAAACTCAGCAAATGAAGAAAGCAATGTAAATAAATTGGATGAAACTAATTATCAAAGTGAAGTAAACGATAATGAAAATCAGGAGGTGGTCAATGAAGAGGACGACCAGAGTGTAATAGATAGTAATCAAAATCAAATAAAAGAAAATGAACAACAGGAAGGAATAGATGAAGATAATTATCAAAACATGGTTAATAGCACTGAAAATCAAAATGAAGAAGATTAAAAATGTTTTTAAAATTTTAAAGGAGGTATTTTAATGAAGAAGATAGCGGTTTTAGTTTTAACGGTATTTTTACTTGGGATTACTTTACCTGCGTTGGCCGATACTGCTACCACCGTGCCAGCTAATACCACTCCGGGGGTAAGTGATACTGTTTATGCCAACCAAACTCCAACTGTAAGTGGCACGACCTATACCACCCCATCGGTAACCGATCAAACTTATCAACCTGTACCGGCTCCAGCAGACAACCAGTTGCCTTTTGATTTAAACCTTTTAAACAGCCTGTCTTATAATCAGCTAAAACAGTTAAAGGAAGAAATTGAAAATCTTTTGGAGCAAAAAGAGGAAGAACTTCAGGAATTTAAAGGGATTGTAACTTCGTTTGACGGACAAACTCTTGCCGTTAAGGGAGAAAACGAGGAAAAAACTTTTGTAATTACTTCGGATACGGACATGGAAGTAAAAGGAGAGTTGGGTGCTGGTTATAAAGCAGAAGTAAAATACGATCCGGCAAACAACGAAGCTGTAAAAGTTGAAGCAAAACCTGTAATACTGGAATATACCGGTACGGTAATTTCTTTTGATGGTAACAATCTCACCGTTGCTCGTGGGAATGGTGAACAAAAAACCTTTAGTATTACGGAAAACACTAAAATTGAAGGATTAGGCAAGCTTGAAGGAGAAAAAACAATCAAACCGGGTTATAAAGTAGGTGTTAAATACACCTTAGCGGGAAATGCCGTCGAAGTTAAAGTAATACCGGCAAAAGTTGAAAAGGAAAAGGAAAAAGAAAAGGAAAGAAAAAGAGAAACTAAAAAAGAAAAAGAACAAAAAGCAAAGAAAGAAGTAAAGACAAAATTTTCTAAAAATAAAACAAAAGGTAAAAAATAATACCTGTTTAAGTTAAATAATAGATTTGAATGTAGGGCTGGCTTTTGCCAGCCTTTAAATGTTTTAAACATATTTTTAGGTAATAGCAACTTGAGAAAAGCTTTCCGCATCTTCTGCTTAAGGTGTAACAAAAACAAAAGAGCAGTAACCAGTAAAAAGCTGGTTACTGCTTTTTCATATACAAAGGCTTAAGTACAACTTATTGCGAAGATTGCATGTTTCGAAAAAACCTCATCAATAGCTAAAATATACAAAAGAAAAATATTATGCTATAATTTTAAAAAATCTAATTATAGCTTGAGAAAAAGCTGTGTCTGTTTTTTAAAAGAACTACGGTTAATCTGAAAAGGGGAGGTGAGTGAGACTGAAAGAGAAAAAAAGGATTTTAATTGTTGAGGATAGCAAATTTCAAGCAAAAACTACCGCTAATATTCTCGAAAAATACGGGTACCTTACGGATATTGCTCTTTCCGGTAAAGAGGCTTTAGAGAAGGTTTGTAGCAAGCAAATACCGGATCTTATTTTAATGGATATTGAGCTGGGAGAAGAAATGGATGGGGTTCAAACTGCTAAAAAAATTCAGCAAATTAGAGATATACCCATTATCTTTCTTTCCGCTCATAGCGAAAGTGCAGTAGTTGAAAAAATTCGCTTTATTACCGCCTACGGTTATGTGTTAAAAAATGCTGGAGAACATATATTGGTAAAGAGTATTGAAATGGCTTTAGAACTTCATGATGCAAATACTAATGCCAGACTTTATTTAGAAATTATCGAAAATTCGCTAAATGAAGTTTATATATTTGATCCTCATACCTTTAAATTTATTTTAGTAAATCGTGGGGCCAGGGAAAACCTGGGTTATACTGCTGAAGAATTAAAAAACATGACACCTCTTGACCTCAAGCCAGAATTTGATTTGCAAAGTTTCAGGGCTTTGCTTGAACCCTTGCTTAGTGGGAAGCAGGAACAAATTGTTTTTTATACTGTACACCGGCGGAAGGACAGTTCGTTGTATCCCGTAGAAGTTTACCTGCAGCTTTTTGACTACAGGGTAAAAAAATTGTGCCTGGCGCTAATTATTGATTTGACCGAAAGGAATGAGCTGGAAGAAGAAAACCGGCGAAAAGACCAAAAGTTACGGTTGATGTTAGAGGCCTTGCCCAATCCTACGTACCTTATTAACCGGGAAAGACGGATTCTGGCCCTCAACCAGGCGGCAAAAGCACTGGGAGCAGTAGTTGGCGATTATTGCTGGCGCAGTATTCACCACTTAAAAATGATATCTCCTGTCGCCCGGGAGGTCTTTGAAACCACCGGGAAGCCGTTACCAGATACCAAGTGTTATTTTTGCCGGGCGGATGAGGCCTTGAACCAAAGGCAAAAAGAAAACTGCGAAGTTAAGGTAGAAAATAGTGTTTGGGATACCTGGTGGGTACCGGTAGACGAAAATACTTACATCCACTATGTGATTGATGTAACAAAATACAAAAAATGGAAGAAGAAATAAGAGAGCAAAAGGAATTTTTAGGGCTTATTCTTGACAGTATGCCGGCTGGAGTTATGGTCATTGATGCTAAAACTCATCGGATTGAAAACGTAAACCTAGAAGCTGTTGCGATGATTGGAGAGTCTCCGGATGAGGTTATTGGCAAAAGTTGTTTTGAGATATTTCCCGAAATTAAGGGATTGTGTCCGGTTACAGCGGTAGGTCAAGAAGTGGATTGTGCGGAGCGGATTTTACATAGAGTGGATGGCTCTCGGTTACCAGTACTTAAAATCGTTAAACGACTAAAAACTAAAAGCGGCGAAAAGTTGATTGAGACTTTTATCGACCTTACAGAGCGTAAAAAACTGGAAGAACAGCTTTACCGTTTATCCGTTACCGATTATCTAACCCAAGCATATAACCGCCGGTATTTTACCGAAGTGTTAGAAAGGGAAATAGAGCGGACCAAAAGGACCAATAGGCCCTTTTCGTTAATTATGTTAGATATCGACCATTTTAAGAATGTAAATGACCGTTTTGGCCATGCGGCAGGCGATTTGGTTTTAAAAAGCCTGGTAAATTTAATAAAAAACAGGATTCGGCAAACCGACTGCTTAGCCCGCTGGGGCGGTGAAGAGTTTGTGATTCTCCTACCGGATACTCACGTGCAAGAGGCCGCCGGCTTAGCGGAAGAGTTGCGGGAGCAGCTAAGTTTAATGGAGATTCCGGTGGTAAGCCGGGTGACTGCCAGTTTTGGGGTAACCGGTTATTGCTCCGGGGATACGCTTGATACATTATTAATGCGCGCTGACCAAATGCTTTATGCAGCCAAAGCTTCAGGGCGAAATTGTGTTCGTTTTTCCGAGAAATGTCCGGAAAATTAAACTTTGCTAGCTGGTGCATAACTTTTGTTTAAAAAATTTTCCTGTTATCATTAATAATGATAGCAGGAATTATTATTGTTTTGCCGAATAATTCAAAATATCAATAAATTATCAGGGGTGACACGCGATGATATGGAAAGAATCTTACCGAATTGGGGTCGAAAAAGTTGATGCTCAGCATCAAGAACTTTTTCACCGGGTAGATGAATTTTTACGGGCAATAAAAGGACCAGGGGACTGGGAAGATAAAGTAGAGCAAGTTAAAAAAACCTTAAAGTTTATGCAAGGGTATGTAGTTGAGCATTTTGCGGATGAAGAAGCGTATCAGCAGGAGATTAATTATCCGGATTTTGCGAAACATTATTTAATCCATGAAGAATTTAAAGCGGAAGTAGCTAAATATGCGGAAAAATTTGCAGCCAGTGGCTTTAATGAAGAGATAGTCCAGGAGTTTGGCGGAAAATTAATGGCCTGGCTTATTTATCATGTGGTCATGGAAGACCAGAAAATTGGTGCATATGTACGCAGTCAAGGAGGGGGCAATTAATGAAAGCAGAATTTGTTAATCCCTTTTTAATGGCAACTCAAGATGTTTTTGACCGCATGTTAGGATTAAGAATTGAAAAGGGGAAAATAGAATTAAAAGAAGATCTAATTGCAGGAAAAGATGCAAATGTGTTAATCAGTATTGTTGGATCACTTTTGGGGGCGGTTGTTTACAGTTTCCCCAAAACAACGGCTTTAGAAATAGTGAGAATAATGTCGGGGATGGAAATTGATGCCCTTGATATTTTTGTAACTTCCGCTTTGGGTGAAGTGGGTAATATAATTAGCGGTAATGCGGTTAGTTATTTGGAAAAAGCTGATTATTGGTGCAATATTGCGCCTCCCCAGATAATCTTAGGGGAAAATAAATCGGTTTCGGTTGCCGCTCCTAAATCTTTATTGGTACCAATTAAGACAAAAGCAGGAGATTTTGAAATTAGCATTGCTTTAAAAGAAAATCCCAATGCTTAAAGGTAGTTTTGGGCTATTAACTGCTTTATCGAAGTTAATACTGCAGTTCAGGGTATAGCTGCCCCGGCTGAAGAACAAAGTACTATCAATGAAGAAATAGCGGCTTCAGCCGGAGGGGGCCGGCGGTGGCTGAAGGTTTGAAAAATATTGCTTTTAAGTTAAAATAAAATTACGAAGGGTTTATTAAAAGTGGAAAGGAGGGAAAAAATGCCGGTAATCCAAATTGATGCAGGGCCTATGTCCAAAGAAAAAAAGGCAGAGCTCATCAAAAATCTTACTGATGCGGCAAGTTCTACTCTTAATATTCCAGCTCAAGCTTTTATTGTAATAATTCGGGAAAATTCCTTAGATAATGTAGGAAGCGGGGGCAAACCTCTTTCGGAAACAATAAATAAGTAAAGAAATATTTAAATATTTAAAAGAAGCATTAGATGAAAGGCTAAAAGGCCTTTTTTATGGTGGAAGCGACTGGGATGAAACCGAAGTTAAAAAAGGAGCCAGTGTGGTGGCTCCTTTTTTTGGTGCGCCCGGCAAGCGATTTTTTCAAAATCTAACGCAAAATATTTTTCAAAAAACAGGAAAATGTAAAATAATGTTGAATGTTTTAATAAAAGAATAATAATAATTCTTTTTTAAACATAAAAAATAAAAAAGTAGATTTTATTTTAACTCCGCCAATCCCGAAAAACTTCAAAATAAAGCCCGGGTATAAACTTCATTTGGCGGTGAAGTTCAGCGGCGAATTATAATGATAGCGGTTTGGGAGGAGATAGAATGGGTTTTACCAACTTTATCTTTAAAGCCAGTGATGGCCAGAAGATATACTGCTATCGCTGGTCTCCCTTGGAAGAAGTAAAACCACGGGCGGTTATTTACATTGCCCATGGTATGGCCGAAACGGCTGTCCGGTATGAGCGGTTTGCTTCTGTTTTAATAAAAAAGGGTTATCTTGTTTATGCCCACGACCACCGAGGACACGGTAAAACTGCCAAAAGCCTTCTTGAAATAGGTTATTTAGGTCCCGATGGATTTAATCGTATGGTGCAGGATATAAAGGAAATTATTGATTTTGTAAAAGGAGAAAATTCGGGGGTTCCAATTATCCTGTTTGGCCACAGCATGGGTTCTTTCCTGACCCAGCGCTATATTTCCCTTTACGGGGAAAGCATAAATGGAGTGATTTTATCCGGGACTTCCGGGGCTCCCGGTCCAATTGTAAACTTGGGGATTTGGCAGGCCAAAAAAGAAGTAGAACGGTTTGGGCCGCGACATCGCAGTACCCGCTTAACCCAACTTACTTTTGGCAGCTACAACAAAAAGTTTAAGCCAAACCGCACTGAGTTTGACTGGTTATCCCGGGATCATGAGGAAGTTTTAAAATACATTAATGACCCCTACTGTGGGGGAGTCTTTACCGCAAGTTTCTACTATGATTTTCTGCGGGGGTTAAAAGAAACTTTTAGACCGGAAAACCTTAGAAAAATACCCAAGGAATTACCTATTTTTATCATAAGCGGGGATCACGACCCGGTAGGAAGCATGGGCAAAGGAGTACTAAAACTTATCAAAACCTATGAGAAACTGGGGCTTACCAGAGTAACCTACAAGCTCTACCCTGGCGGTCGGCACGAAATGTTAAATGAAACTAACCGGGAGGAAGTGGTGAAAGATATTTTAAGCTGGTTAAGTAAGGTTGTATAAGTTTATATAGGAAGCGACGACTATAGAGGAACTGATAATTTTAAGGAAATATCTTTAAGTAAACATCAAGTCCGGAAATAATTTAGGTGGGAAATTTGGCGCTCTTGCCTTGGGGGCTTTAAGTTATGCTTCAGCTTTTCTAATCTTTGGGCCTCTTGTAATTAAAACTTTAATAACCCTTGAATGGCAATCATGCGCTTGGGCGAGAAAACAAAAATGGACGTGGAAGTAATCCCCACCGGCATACTTTCTCTGGTCTCGCCACCGGGGTAAGCGGGCTGCCCGGGGGAAACTACTCCCATCACCTCTTAATCCTCCCGTATCACAGATTTAAGCAATTCTGATACATGGTTTTATGTTTTATGGCTCACTTTCATTATTCTCAAGACGTAATAACTTCCAAAGTAAATAGGAACAGCCCCAGGTAAAGACAAACAGGCCTACTAAAAGATAACCGATCCCGCCAAAGTCGAGGTTCTGAATCCAGCCCCATATTCCACCGCTGAGTCCAAGCTTCGGGATAATTATTTGGGCTAACTCAATCAAGCCGATTAGTAACGCTGCAACCACTGAGAGGCCGGTGACGGTCAAATTGTAATAAATTTTCCGCAGAGGGGTAGAGAAGGCCCAATTGTATGCAATAGTCATAAAAATACCGTCAGCGGTATCCATCAAGCTCATGCCGGCTGCAAAAAGAATCGGTAGGGATAGAATTGCCACGAATGGTATAGCCTGGGCAGCAGCATTTGCGGAAACCGCCAAAAGGGCTACTTCAGTGGCGGTGTCGAAACCTAAACCAAATAGAAAGCCAAGCGGATAAACGTGCCAACTCTTGCTAATAAATTTAAAGAGCGGGTTGAAGAAGCGAGCTAAAAAGCCCCTGGATAAAAGGAGATATTCCAGGTTATCTTTGTCATACTCCCCGTTTCGCATTTTCGTAAAAATGCGGTAGATGTCAATCCAGATGTATAGATTAAACACCCCGATAAGGAGCAGGAAACTGCCAGATACAGTAGTGCCAATCAGCCCTCCGATGGCTTTAAGCTGTGGAATGTTTTGTTGCGCCCATTTCATCGAAACCGCGGTTACCATTGCCATCAAAAACACTACTGACGAATGACCGAGAGAGAAGAAAAATCCGACTCCTGTTGGTTGCCCCCTATCCTGAATTATCTTGCGAACCGTGTTATCAATTGCGGCGATATGGTCGGCATCAAAAGCGTGCCTCAGACCGAGCGTATAAGCGAGGAAACCAAGCCCAAGAAATTGGGGATACTGCCTAGCCTTTAAAAATAGGAGAGTTAGTCCGATAAGATGTATTACAGCGACTAACATACCGTAGTGGAACCATTTGGGCCGACCGTTATCAGTAGCTGTCTTTACGATTTTACTGCGCATAGTTTTACCTCCATCCTTCATTTAATTATCCCCGAAGTTTAGCATTTTTCCTATAATTTTTCTAAAATATCCAGTGGCTAAGTAGGTTCATATTTCTAACCTTTGCCTTTACCGACTTCTGTTTACTAAATATATCGACCAAATGCATTCCGTCCTTGAATGGTTCTATAATCACCTCCTGTTAACGACAAAAGGCCACAAAGAATCGTTTCAGGCTTCTGCCCAGTAATCGACCTTCGTGGCCTAATTTCCTACATTTGTTTTAATATTGTAGTCTTTTGTTTTTTGTTATTTGTTTAATGAAATCCTTCAGGATTTCGGCTGCATTAAAACTTATTCGCCATTAATTCGAATTTCCCTTCTGTTCCAATACGATTTTTAGCTTAATTTTTGCTTAATTTGAATTAACGCTCTACCAATGGTGGCCTGGCTGACGAGAATGAAGATTTTAGTACAAAATGCCGGGAGTTGCACAAAAAAGGGTTTGCGGCGAAAAAGCCAGTAAACCCGTAATTTAGCTGAAATAATATTAAAAATTATAAACGGAATATACTTCCTCATTGTGCCAGGTACATATTTCTTTAGCCTACTCTTCGATAAAATTTCTAAAGTAAATTCTTCCATAAGAGAAGAAATTTATGATTTTTTGCAGATTTAAAAGGGTAATACTTTGCTGTTTAAAAAATTGAGTTGCTATGGTTGCCAGGCCGTATAAGTTCCTACTAAATATTCACACAAACTAACGAAAAAATGTTCTTTTCAACAAAAGTCGAATATAATAAAATAAAATATGGTAATGTTGGAAGTTTCCAAAAAAAAAAAAAAAAAAACATTTATGTAAAAAAATGT
The DNA here is from genome assembly GCF_001950255.1 of Carboxydothermus pertinax. NCBI lineage: Bacteria > Bacillati > Bacillota > Clostridia > Thermoanaerobacterales > Thermoanaerobacteraceae > Carboxydothermus > Carboxydothermus pertinax. The sequence goes on along the minus strand of NZ_BDJK01000001.1, from coordinate 8,223 downwards.
AAATAATCCCCTCTGTCAAGGGCAAACCCGTCGAAAGACGGGGGCGCAAAGCCGCGGGCCTAAAGCCAGTGGAAGGCTATGGCAGCCGGGCTGCCGGTGGGGTGCTAAAATATACCACAGTAAGTTAACCCCACAAGGCTGGATCTGTGTCTGCCGCCTTGTGGTTTTTTTTAGCATTTAAAGACAGGTCCAGAGAAAAGGTGGCATCATGGTTCACTTTCCGGGCTACCAGCAAAAGAAAATATTTTAGTATAACAACGCATGATGTAGTCCAGGGAGTTCCTATACAAGTAACTGTGTATTCTGCGCAGGCAAACTTCTTCCAGCCACTACCAGAAGAGCTGGTTGAACTCCTCCAGGGGCTTTTAAAATCGGTGGATTCATAGGTCACGTTGTCTCATTCGTTGATATACACCCAGAGCAAATGGCTAAACCCTTTGTTGTAATATTGTGATAATTGGAAAGGGTATATAGCCGGGAGGGGCTAACAGGCAGAAGGGAGGTGAAAAAATGCAACGGTGTCTTGAATGCGCGAAGAAAGAACCAAACCGTCATTGTGTGGAATGCAATTACTTTATTCTGCCGGGTCCCCTTCGCCGGGTGCCTTCGCCACCTGTCCGGATATTACTGGAAGATAAACATGGTAAGCAGTATCCGGCCCAACTTCTGGTGTTAAATACCACTGAATTTGGGCTGGAAACGGAAGCTCCAGTTCCAGGCCGGTATGTAATCAGGCTGCAGGAAAGCTTGTGGGTCGAGGTAGCCGGAGTACCGTTCAAAGGGAAAAATAATGTCCATGTTTTTGAGATACTATGTGTCCATCGTAAGCAAGGGACTGCCCTCCGTCTAAGCAACGAGGAATACCAGTTGCTGTCGAGAAGCGCCGGCGAATTAGTACGGGAGATTTCCCGGCACTTGCCGGAGCACCTTCAGGACCTGGTCAGGGAGAAGCTGCTTGCTGAAGTGGAGAAATCCGAACTAATTAATGCTCTCAAGGTGGGGAAGGTGATGAAATATGAAGGGGGGCGCTTCCGCTACCTTTCGGGCCAGGCCGACCTGGATTTGCCCATGGAAGAAGCGGAAAAATTGATGCGCCAGGCTATTCGCCAGGCCGAACATCGGCGCGAGGTGATCATTAGCGCTGACGGACAAAAGGTGTTTGACCTTCACGGGGTGCCGTTTGACCACAGGAGCGGTGGACTGCTGGCCTTTGACATCACCGAGGTGATTGAAAAGGAGCGAAGGATGCACCAGCAGGAGATGCAGGCTTACCGGGAGGCCATAGCGGCAGTAACGGGAGGCCGGTTATACCTGATGAATGGTGAAGAGATGGAGAAAGTGGTCTCAGAAGGAATAGAACTGGCCAGGGGTGAGGTCTGGCAGCCCCATGACATTCCGGAAGCCCGCCGGGCAATTCGGGAAGCTTTGCCTGTTCTCGACAGCCGTAGGCGACACGCGATAACCTTGTGCTTGACAGAGGCGCTCACCAACGCTCTTAAACATGCGGGGGGCGGTTGCTGGCAAGCCAGACAGTCAGGGGATACCGTCAGGATTATTGTGCAGGACCTGGGGCCGGGAATCAAAACCAGCGAATTGGCCCGGGCAACGCTGATGCAACATTATTCAACCAAGAATTCCTTGGGGTGTGGATTTACCCTGATGCTCTACTATGCAGACTACCTCTACCTTAATACAGGACCGTCAGGAACCAACTTGGGCCTGGACTTTGTATCTACGGATAGGTTAAAACAAGACCAATGAAGGAAGGTGGTTTTATTGCTGAAAATAGATGTTTACGTTGACCGTGGAGTGTGCCGGGTAGTGCTGAACGGTGAATTGGACATGGAAACGGTAGCGCAACTGCAAGAGGTTGTTGGGAAAGTGGAGGAACGCACGCTGGAAGTTGACCTGTCAGGCGTTTTTTTTGTGGATTCCACCGGCTTGAAAAGTTTGCTGGACATTAGCAACGACTGGCGGCAAAAAGGAGGCAGGATGCTGATTTTGAGGCCGCAACCTGATGTAGCGGAGGTGATGCGGCTGGTAGGGCTTGACCAGCTCCTGGCGCAAAACCCCGCTCCGTGCGGAGAAGAAAGGTAGGAGCAGGATGGGAGAAGTGATTACAGGGAATGGAAAAATACTACGAGCTTACGGGTTGGAAGTTAGTGGGTGTAGCCTACCTGCCGAACAGGTCGGGGGAGATTTTTTTGAGTTTATTTCCTGCGACGAGAGAACCTTGTTTGCCGTCATTGGAGATGTAATGGGTAAAGGATTCCATGCGGCCCGGTTAATGGAAACAATCCGCCATATGCTCCGGGAGTGTATCAGGATTAATCCCCATCCTCTGGAGGTAGTGCGCCGGTTAAACAAGGTGGGAGGGGATGAACTTCGGAAATGCAGGGCTTTTGCTACCTTATGCCTGCTATGTTACGACAAGGTAACTGGACGCCTCTCCTGTGTCAATGCAGGGCATCACCCTCCCCTCCTTCTAGTTAACGGCAAGGTGAAAGTGGCCCGGTGCCGAGGAGTTGCTCTGGGTTTGTTGGAAGATTACCTTGGGTCAGGGGTGGAGGAATTTTTTCTTGCCGACGGAGATGCGGTGGTGCTGTATACCGATGGACTTGTGGAGGCCTATGGTCCGGACGAGCAAAGGTACGGGCAGGAACGATTGAAGGAGATAGTTCGCCTTCAGAATGGCGCTGATGCAGATAGGATGAGACAAAGCATTTTATCTGATCTGGAGACATTTACCCGCGGTTTTTCCCAAAAGGATGACGTGACACTGGTTGTTATGAAGGTGGCGGGAAAGGGAGGTGAAAGGGGTGGAGATTAGAGTCCGGCAAAAGAAAGGGATGGTAATCTTGGAGGTGGAGGGAGAACTGGATTTCAGCAACGTGGAGCAGTTGCAACAGGAAATTCAGCGACGGACGGAGGAAGTGGTGGAGATAGATCTGAAGGGACTTCGGTTCATAGACTCTTCCGGGGTGGGAATGCTCCTTAGTCAAGTCAGACACATGTACAAGCAGGGGCGCACCTTGAGAATTGTTCGTATCCCCGAACTTATTCGAGAAGACCTGGAAGTGATAGGATTTTTCCGAGTGCTGGAAGTCCTAGAGAATCCTAACGCTTAGCAGGAGGTGTATTCCTCAATGAAGGAGGAGATTAACCGGGTCCCCCACACGCAGACAGCAACAGCGAGTGCAGTGGACGATGCTTTTCCGGACGGGGAAGCGGTAGGTCCATATGCTTTTGTGAAACAGGGGCACCTTGTTATCCGGCACCGGCCGGAGGGACATTACCCGGTGGTGGTACCTTGCCAGGGGGTAAGACTGATTGTTAACGATCGGGAGTGCACTCAACCAACCCCCGTATCCATGAAGGATACAGTGCGGGTGGAAACGATTGAAGAGCGAAGAGAAGGGAAATGGTCTGTGTTCGTTTCTTCCGATGGTCTACAAGCGATATTGCGAATGCGTCCTACGGTAGTAGTTCACCGGGAACTGCCGGATCTCGCGCCTGCCAAGATACTACAACTGGTGGTAGTTGAGCGGGAAGAATGTCTTCCACCCCTTACATGGGACGAGCTAATGCAGGAGTTATCCCGGCTGGGGATTACCTATGGTATAGACTGGGAAGCGTGCTCTCGCGGTGTTACATCCTGCGCTGAAGAGGAGGTAGTTATCGCTCGAGGTGTTCCTGCAGAACCAGGAAAAGACGGCCGGGTAGAATTGCTTTTTCCCTCTGATTCCAAGGTGCCGGTACTGAGGGGGGAAGACGAAGCGGTAGATTTCCGGAAACGCTATGTTTTTACTTCCGTGGAGGCGGGAGAAATCCTTGCAGTCAAACACCCGCCTGAGCCGGGACGTCCTGGCACCAGCGTCAAGGGTGAGGTAATTATGCCGCCGCCGCCCCGGGACTTTATCCTTTCTGTAGGAGAAGGAGCGGTGCTTACTAGGGATGGTGAAAGGGCTGTAGCGGCCCGGGCTGGACGTCCTGTAGCCTTCCGCTGGCGTAACATGGTGAAGGTAAGTGTATTACCGGAATTGGTGCATACTGGTGATGTAGACCTTGCTTCAGGTAACATTGTCTTTAAAGGAGATATTTTAATTACCGGAAATGTGACAGAAGGGATGGCCGTAGAAGCGGACGGTAATGTTAAGGTGGGAGGGTTTGTTTCCGGCGCGAGGGTTCAAGCTACGGGATCAGTCCTGATCAAGGGGAATATCCTGTCATCGAAGGTAATCGCAGGAAGAGTTCCTGATTTTCTACAACAGATGTTGCCACAGGTTCATGCTTTGGCGGTTGGTTTGCAAGAGATGACCATGGCTATACGGCAGTTACTTGGTCACCCGGCGTTCAAGCAGGGTGATCTTAAAGGCGGTATCGGCCCTTTAGTAAAGTTGCTGTTGGAGGGAAAGTTTCGCCATCTTCCTGCTGCTGCTAGTACCTTCAAGAAGCAGGTTGAAACTATGCCCTTGGGAATGGTCGTTGAAGGGCTGGAAGAGTTTATCCGGGAAGCCGAACGGGTGCTGGTTCGTTCTCCTTTGGCGGTGCGTGACCTCCGGGAGATCGAAACATTGGCCCGGCGAGCCGAGGAATGGGAACAGGCTTTTGCGTTTTCGCCATCTGCAGAAAGCGATGTGGTGGCGTTAAGCGTCCTCAATTCTACCGTTATAGCTACCGGCGATGTTCGGGTGGTGGGGAGCGGTTGTTATTATTCCCGGATTCAGGCTGGTAAGAAAGTGAATGTATCCGGGATATTTCGCGGTGGTGAGATACAGGCTGGCGGGGATGTACATGTGGGAGAACTGGGATCCAGAGCTGGGGTTGTCACCAGGGTGGTGACTGGCCCGAAAGCCGTGGTTACCGTGGGGCATGCCTTTGAGAACGCTTCTGTAGTGGTAGGCGGTCGGGTTTATCGTTTTAATAGGGAGGAAAAAGGCATCCGTCTCTGGTTGGATGAAGAAGGGAACCTCAGGTTCAAGGGAATTCCAGCCTAGAAAATTGCCAGATCTGCCGAAAAACCGCCGCTAATCCTAACAGATTACTTTCACCGAACTTTAAAAAATGAAAATTGTCCTGGAAATTCTCCGCGAAGATAAAACTCTCGCCAACTGTCTAGCGAGTATGGGATCTCTTACGCCCTAAAGAATCCTCTCAGGCTAGAGCTATCAAAATCTTTTTAGACGAACTTATTTCCTTTTGAAGTAATTTACAAACGGTCCAGAGGTGTTCAGCGTGTTGTCTTTATCCGTTAGTTTAGAAGGTCATGCCACTGTTTTGAGGGTAGCCGGGGAACTTGACTTCTCCACAGTAACTGAATTCGAAGCTTTTTACAAAAAACATAAACCTATTAACGGGTCGGTTGTTTTCGATTTGGCTGGTTTGGAATTCGTGGATTCTACTGGTGTGGGAAGTCTCCTGGCTATCTGGAAAGAACTTAGCCAGAACCAACAGCCGTTTTCCGTCTGCAACCTTAATGAGGACGTTTATGAAATATTGGATGTGATGGGTGTACCGGCCTTCTTAGGCGAGGAACACTTTAAACGCTCACCGTTCTAGATCATCCCGGGCCGTACTGACTACTGCAATTAAGGAGAGGACCCGATGATTTACGAGTTTCTAATCCCGGTGATTATCATTGCCTTTCTTAAAAAAGGGTCACTGCGGCACCTTTCGGAAACCGAAATAAGGAAGCAGTGGGTGATTTTATCCGGGTTTTTACTGCAGTTGATTGCGATGTTTCTTTACCATCGCGTTTCGTTTATAAACCAGAGTTTTGCCTTTTGGGTAGTTGTTTCCTACTTAATGCTAATCTATGGTTGCTGGTGCAATCGCCACCTCCCGGGTATTAAACTATTTATTCTCGGTACCTTACTCAACTTTTTGGTAATAATTGCCAATGGTGGCAGGATGCCCGTATCCCTGGATGCGCTGGAATGGGCGGGTCTATCCTCGTACATACCTTTGGTAGTGGAAGGGGTTACAAAACACCAACCGCTGACGGAATCTACCCTTCTACCGTATTTAGCTGATGTCATTCCCTTGCGTCCTCCTTTTGTTTTCAGCAGCATGGTAGTAAGCCCCGGCGACATTGCGGTGACGCTGGGCATCTCATGGTTTATTTACAAAGGTATGGTTAAAAAAATTTAGCCATTGAGATTTAAACTTTGGGGCGTAGATCGTTAGGAAGAAGCAATTCATCCGGGGGGGAGGTGATATGATGAAGAAGGCCTTCTTCTGGCTGACCGTGGCTTCCATGGTACTGGCCGCCATTGCTAAATTTCCATGGCACTAAACGACGTTCCTGTTACATGATTGTTATTGAAAAATGATTTGTTCTACGCCCCTTTTTTCCTTAAATATACTTTTCTGAAGAAAGGAGAGAACAGCCATGCCAGGATATTTAAAAAACTTTATATACGCGGTCATAGCTACCGGTATGGCTGTTCTCTTGCTGGTGTTACCCGGCCTAAAAATAGAATTTTTGCCTTTTGTTTTGGCAATTGGCCTGATTGCTGGATTGCTGGAAAAATTTTATGTTGAATTACCAAACGGATCTATAGTTTCTGGTTCTACTACCTTCACTTTCGTTGTAATGGCAGTCTACGGCATTCCAGAAGCGGTAGTAATTGAGACGATCATTTCTTTAGTTAGTATTCCATTGGTTAAGCGCGAAACAATTAAATTTTTATTTAATACAAGCCAGTATGTGATTTGTACTGCTATAGCAGGATACGGGTACCTGTGGTTAGGGGGAATACCGGGGACTTTTACGTGGTATGATGTTCCCCGTTTACTCTTTGCTATTGCTCTCTATAATATTGTGAACATCACCTTGATATCCGTCATCATCTCTAAACTGAGTGAAAGAAAATACTTTGCCACTTGGATTGGAATGGTCCAAGACGGCGTTTTAATATATTTAGTCATTTCTCTTTTAAGCGTGCGTCTGGTTCTTTCCTATGAGCTGCATGATCAACTGCAGTTCTGGATTGAAACACTATTTGTTCTTGTAGTTTTCTTAGCCCTGCGCTATGCTTTTGCCTTATTTATCAACTTGCGGAAAACCTACTTAAGGACGATGGAATCACTCACTCAATTAACTGAAAACAAACTGTCTATCAGTGGAGGACATGCCACCAGGGTTGGCAGGATAGCCCGGAAGATTGCGGAAAAGATGAAACTACCCCAGGATGAAATTGATTCGATTCATTATGCGGCCCTTTTGCACGACTTGGGCAAGACCTACCTGGAGGAAAAAATCTTTCAAAAGCGAGGGCCGCTTACCCTCGAAGAAGAAAGGGAATATCGCAAACACGCAGAAATTGGAGCAGATATGGTAAAGGAGATTTCCGGGTTAGCCAAGGCCGCCGAGTATATTCGCTACCACCATGAATGCTGGGACGGCACAGGTTTCCCTGCTGGTATATCGGGAGAGCATATACCGCTGGGAGCTCGGATTATTGCTGCTGCTGATCAGTACGACCACATTTTTTACCAGAAGAAAACCCCAACTGATTTCGCAGCACTGGCGGGAACCAAACTGGACCCCCAGGTGGTGAAAATTGTATTAGAGATAGCTGATTTGCAGGACGAGCTCAGAGAAATGGCCATGCCGGCCACCATTGAAGAAAGATTGATCGAAAACCTCGTGATCAGCGAAGCGCGGAAAAGGGCTTACCAATCACAACTATTGGATAAATTTGGTGCATCGCTAATCGTACATTACAATAATGGTAAGTTTAGAAATGAGGCAGGAGATTCCATCGACATTCCATGCCGGGAGCAAGTAAATGCTTTAGTGGAAAAAGCACGCAGACAACAGGGCAGAGTGCGAGAAATACTCGAAGAAGCGCAATCTGGTAAGATATATGATATCTACTGTATTCCTACTGGCGATGAGGTTAGTGTTATCTTCTTTGACGTAACTGACATACTCGAATATGAGAAAAAACAAGAAGAACGAGTTCGAAACCTTTATCGTGAAGTGATCTATTCGGTAACACAGGGAAAACTCTTGCTGGTGGAACAAAAGGAAATTGAGCTGTTGAAAACAGGGGTACATATAACCAGTCACCCAATCCTTGCGAAAACGGATGTCGCCAGCTGCCGTTGGCAGGTACAGGAGGTAGAGAGGACTGAAAAAGTAACATTTTTTAGGCGCAAATTGGCTTTTTATAGCTGTAAAATCTTCCTTTAAACAAATATTTATGTAGTAACACA